>DCHK01000008.1:71977-80370 GCA_002315615.1 Bacteroidales bacterium UBA1754
TTTTGTCCACTTTGCTCTATATCAGACAAAACAATGGTACTGCGTCGGTTTTTATTCGTATTTTGTTGTTGCAAAAAATCGAGTGCAATACTCAACGAATCAAAATCAGAATTGTAACTATCGTTTATTATTGTACAATTATTTTGTCCGCGTTTCACTTCCAAACGCATTGCTACAGGTTGCAAATTTTGTACTTCTTTGGCAATAAAATCTACATCGAAATTGAGGTAAATGAGCAACACAATGCAATGAATAGCATTTTCAACAGAAGCGTTGTCTGAAAATGGTATATGAAATGTGTTTTTCTTTTGCTTGTACGAAAGTGTGATGTCCGAACCATTTTCGCCACTTTGTACATTGCTAATTTGAACATTTGCCGAACTCGACTTTCCCCAAGTAAATTTCTTGTTGTGCAATCCACTTTGCTCTACACAAATATCAATCAGTTTGTTATCAATAGAGTAGATGATAACATTACTATTGGTAAAAAGTTTCAGTTTTTCGAGACATTTTTCTTTCAGCGAAACAAAATTTTCTTGGTGCGCCTCGCCAATATTTGTAAAAATACCAATAGTAGGTTTAATAATATTTTCCAATTTCTCCATCTCGTCAGGCAGAGAAATTCCCGCTTCGAAAATACCGATTTCAGTATTTTTCGTCAGTTGCCAAACCGATAGTGGAACGCCTATCTGCGAATTATAACTTCTAGGCGAACGGACTGTATTTCGCTCATTATGAATTATTTGGTTAATCCATTCTTTTACAATTGTCTTTCCATTGCTTCCTGTAATTCCAACTACTGGAATATCAAACTGTTGGCGATATTTTGCCACAAGTTTTTGCAATGCTTCGAGCGAATTTTTCACCACAATAAAGTTGCAATCTGCTACATTATCGGGCAACGCTTCAACCACAAAGTTTTTTACGCCTTTTGCTTGCAATTCGCCAATGTAGCGATGTCCGTCATTGCGTTTTGTCTTTAGGGCAAAAAAGAGTGTTTCATCAGGAAATGAAACGCAACGGCTATCGGTGAGTAACCATTTAATATCAGATTTTTCTTTTCCGTGCAAAGTGCCAATTATATCGGCAATATCTTTTATATCCATAAAGCATTACAGATTTATTTCTTCTCTAAAAGTACCACATTTTCAACGTGTTGTGTATGTGGAAACATATCTACGGGTTGTACTTTTGTTATTTTATATTGTTCGCAAAGCAAACTCAAGTCGCGCGCTTGTGTGGCAGGATTGCAACTAACATACACAATTCTGTTTGGCGACGCAAAAAGTATGGTATCAATCACATCTTGATGCATTCCTGCACGAGGTGGGTCGGTTATAATTGTATCTGGTTTTCCATATTGCTCAATAAATTCACGATTGAGAATGTCTTTCATATCACCAGCAAAAAATAGGGTATTATCGATATTGTTCACTGCGGAATTTATTTTTGCATCTTCTATTGCTTCTGGCACATACTCGATACCAATCACTTTTTTCGCACGTTTTGCCACAAAGTTGGCTATTGTTCCCGTACCTGTGTAAAGGTCGTAAACCAATTCGTTACCACTTAAATTTGCAAAATTTCGAACTACGCTGTAAAGTTCGTATGCTTGTTCGGAATTTGTTTGGTAAAAAGACTTTGGACCAATTTTGAAACGCAAATCTTCCATTTGTTCATAAATATGGTCATTGCCTTTGTAAACTATAGTTTCTTGGTCGGTAATGCTATCGTTTGCTTTACCATTTATAATATAAATGAGCGATGTAATTTGTGGGAATTTTTCGGCAATGGCACTCAACATTTTTTCGCGCAAAGTTTTGTCTTCGTAAAAGAACACTACAATAAGCATCAATTCGCCTGTAGTAGAGGTGCGAATAATGATATTTCTCAAAAAACCTTCTTGACTTCGCAAATCGAAAAAAGCAAGATTTTGCTCCAATGCGTATGCCCTTATGAAGTTTCGTATTTGGTTTGAAATATCATCTTGCAACCAACATTTATCAATGTCTAAAACCTTGTCGAACATACCAGGAATATGAAATCCAAGTGCATTCATTGTTGGGTATTCTTTGCCAGACTGCATATCTTCGGTAGTGAGCCAACGTTTATTAGAAAACGTAAACTCCAACTTATTGCGGTAAAATTGCGTTTTCTTTGAACCCAAAATAGGCGAAACTTCAGGCAAATCAAGATGACCAATTCGCACAAGGTTGTCAATCACTTGTTGTTGTTTATATACTATTTGCTTTTCGTATGGCAAGTTTTGCCATTTACAACCACCACACACGCCAAAATGCGAGCAAAAAGGAATGGCACGAGTTTCGCTCAGTTTTTTGTAGTTCACTACGCGACCTTCAGCAAAATTCTTTTTCTTTTTTGTTATTTGTATATCCACAATATCGCCAGGCACGGCAAGGGTAGTGAAAATCACCATATCATCTACTTTAGCAATAGATTTACCTTCAGCCGCAAAGTCTGTTATTGTGATATTTTCGAGAATCGGAAACGGTTTCTTTTTTCTTGTCATAACAATACGTTTATTTATAATGCGAATTTAATTATTTTATAGGTATGATTGTGAAAAAAACATTACTTTTGCAAAAAATTTTAGACAAATGAAAAAATTAATACTATTTGCATCGCTTTTTATGGTTTGTTTAGCCACAAAAGCACAAGATTCCGCTGCAGCAAGTGCAATGGCAGCAGCAGCCGAAAAACACGTAGAAACTGTAGCTGCCGAAACAGCAGAAACAGAAAACAACGAAACTCCAAAATATTGGAAAGTTGGTGGAAACGTAGGTTTGAACTTCTCTCAAGCAGCATTCAAAAACTGGGCTGCCGGTGGCGAAAACACTATGGCACTCAATGCTTACCTTAATTTGAGCGCCGATTATAAAAAAGACAAAGTGGCTTGGGACAACGACCTTTCGCTCGAATATGGTATGATTTATCAAGCAAATGCCGAAGATTATAAATTTAAGAAGAATGTCGATAAAATTGACTTCTCTTCAAAATTCGGTTATCAAGCATCAAAACATTTGTATTACACGGTTTTGGCTGATTTCAAATCGCAATTTGCAAATGGTTACGATTACAGCGAAAGTCCACGAAAATTTACATCGCAATTTGCTGCTCCTGCATACGTTTTGATTTCTGCCGGTCTCGATTACAAACCAGTTGATTGTTTTTCGCTTTATTTCTCACCTGCAACAGGTAAATTCACTATCGTAAACCGCGATACATACGAACAAGACACATTAGGTAATTTTATTTCTGGCAACTACCAAGATAAAATGTTAAAGGAATTATATGGCGTTGAATACAACAAGAAAGCAAAAGCAGAATTCGGTGCTTATTTGAAACTTAAATTTACGAAAGACCTTTGCAAAAACGTAAATTTGTCAACTAAAGCAGATTTCTTCACTGCTTACAACGAAAGTTTTGGAAATATCGACGTTGATTGGGAAACTATCATCACAATGAAAATCAACGAATTTCTTTCTGCAAACTTAAGTGTAGATGTGAAGTATGACGATGACGTAAAAACCATCGATGCTGAAGGTAATAAACACGGTGCCAAAATTCAAGTTAAAGAATTGCTTGGCGTAGGTCTTGTTTATAAATTCTAAGAATAACACCCAACAACTAACAAAAAATGCTCAGCAACCACTGAGCATTTTTTTTATTATCGAAATTCCCTCTCTTAACTCTTCACTCTTAACACTTCACTCTTAACACTTAACTCTTCAACTCTTGTCTTTCAGCAAATCAGGTCGTAACTGCTTTGTTCTCGCTATTGCTTGTTCCATTTCCCATTCTTGAATTTTTGCTTCGTGTCCAGATAGTAAAATATCAGGAACTTTCCATCCTTTGTATTCTGCCGGACGAGTGTAGATAGGAGGCGCAAGCAAATCATCTTGAAAACAGTCGGACAATGCAGACTGCTCGTCAGAAATGGCACCAGGAATAATGCGAACAACTGCATCTGTAATAATAGCAGCAGCCAATTCGCCACCCGTCAAAACAAAATCTCCAACAGATATCTCTTTGGTTATCAAGTGTTCACGCACACGATGATCGATACCTTTGTAATGTCCACAAAGAATAATGATATTATTCAACAACGACATCGAATTTGCCATTTTTTGATTGAAAGTTTCACCATCAGGCGAAGTGTAAATCACTTCATCGTAATCTCGTTCGCTCTTTAGGTGCGTAATAATTCTATCAATAGGTTCAATCTGCATCACCATTCCTGCTCCGAAACCAAATGCGTAATCATCTACTCGTCGATGTTTGTCGGTAGAGTAGTCGCGCAAATTATGGATATTTATTTCAACCAAATTTTTCTTTTTTGCACGCTCAATAATCGAATGATTCAAAGGACTTTCGAGCAATTCGGGCAACACACTGATAATATCAATTCTCATTTTATTCAAATTTGTTTGCGAATTTATGAAAATTCATCACATTTTTAGTATTTTAGCGAGTGATTTTTGCTAAACAAAACAAATTTTGATGAAAAAATATATTTCTTTTATTTTTCTTTTGATAACAGTTTGCGTTTCGGCACAAAAATTTGAGTACGGACTTGATGTTTATGGCTTTTTGGATAATCGAGAATATAAATCGTCCTACCAAATTCCGCAGTCAATGCTCGGTTTGCGTGCCGCGCCCGAAATAGGTTTTGCGTGGGGTGGCGAAAATCGTGAAAATCCCAACCACCATATTCGTGCTGGAGTTGATGGATTATGCGAGTTTAGCGGTAATAAAGACTACGATTTAGACCTACGTCTTTATTATAAGTACCAAAATAAACCTTTTACATTCTACTTAGGTCTATTTCCTCGTGCCGATGTTTTGAGCAATTTTCCGGCTACATTTTTCTACGATTCGCTCACCTATTACCGACCGAATATGGCGGGAGTTTATTGGAAATACGAGCGTCCAAAGTGGAACGCCTCTGTTTTTCTCGATTGGACAAGCCGACAGACAAAAACAAAACGAGAAACTTTCATTTGGGGACTTTCTGGATTTTATCGCGAAAAAATTTTCTACACCGAAGCGCAAATGTATATGTATCATCGTGCGGCATACGGAGTGCCTGTAGAGGGCGACCATATTCACGATATGGGAGCAATGCACGTGGCTGTAGGACTTGATTTTACCGACAAAACACCACTTGATACACTCTACGTCAGAGCGGGTTTGATGATGGGTATGGAATGTCGCCGACACGACCCAGGAAATTGGGAATTACCCAAAAACCTTCTTACCGAATGTGGTGCTGAGTGGATGGGAATTGGTGCAAAAAATATCTTTTTCGCAGGCGAAGGACTGATGGTTTTCTACAATACGCCATATAACCAAGGCGACCTTTATTGGGGCGATCCTTTCTATCAAGCAAAAGTGTACGACCGTTTGGATTTATACCTTAAAATGATGAATTTCAATAGGGTAGAGGCACGTTTTACATTTGCGTTGCACTTTGCCGAAAGCAAAATGAGTACACAGCAACTTTTTATTCTAAATATTCATTTAGGCAATATGCGAGGCAAAAAAGGCAAAGACCCCGAACCTTTCATTTGGCAAAAATGGTTCAGAAAATAGTAGAGTAGTTATAAAAAAAGGAGACTGTCAAAATCGACAATCTCTTTTTTTTGTGAGGTCCCTGGCGGATTCGAACCGCCGTATACGGTTTTGCAGACCGCTGACTAAGCCACTCATCCAAGGAACCAAGTGTTCGTTTAAGTGTTTGCAAAGGTAATTAAACATTTTTAATTGGCAAAATAAAAACGCCAATTTAATCGATGATTTTTGCAATATCGGCAATTTTTTTCAAAAACGACTCTGTTTTTGCTTTCGCTACAAGACATTTCATCACGCAGTCGTTATCAAAATTGCGCTCTGCTACTTCAATATTTTCAGATTTAATTACGTGCAAAACATCGTTCATCTTCTCGTATGAAAATGAAATTTTATAAATGTTCTGAACAACTTTTTCTACAATAGTATTATTGTTCAAAGCATCTGCCGAAGCATCTTTGTAGGCCGATGTAAGTCCACCAGTGCCAAGTTTTACGCCACCAAAATATCTAACCACAACAATCAACACATTCGTAACATCTTTCGATAAAATTTGTCCGTAAATCGGTTTTCCTGCCGTTCCAGAAGGTTCTCCGTCATCATTGTAGCGAATTTCCTCATTTTCTATACCAATGCGGTAGGCGTAACAAACGTGACGCGCATCGTAATATTTTTTACGGTAATCTTCTAAAATGCACTTTACCTCGTCAATAGACGACACAGGAATGGCGAAAGCCAAAAACTTGCTTCCTTTTTCCTTATATATTCCCTCAGAAATACGTTCAATGGTGCGATATGTCTCCTTTATTTCTGCCATTTCTGCAAAAATAAACATTTTATTGAAAGAAAAAGTTTAATGATATTGAATTTATAAGAAAAATAATGTAATTTTGCATTGCTTTTTCGGAAAAGAAAGAGCGTATGTTGACTTCGTAGCTCAGCTGGTAGAGCAATTGACTCTTAATCAATGGGTCGAGGGTTCGAGCCCCTCCGAGGTCACACTTTGAATCGTAAATTGTTGATTTTCCAATGATTTACGATTTTTTTTTGTTTTTGTATTTTTTCTTTTCTCCATAAATATTGTTTAATCAATTTTAATATTTTTAATAAATATTTTGCGATTTAATATTTATTAGTGTATATTTACAATTGAACTTAAAAACCTAATCACTATGGAAGATACTTTGGTAACCATTGCAATTCATACGCTTCAGAAAGCAGAATTGCTGAAAGAAATGCTCGAACAAAAGGGTATTTCGGTATTTATTCAAGATATTGACAGTTCGAGTAAAAGTGCCGAATCGAAAGCTGGCGTGAGGGTACGCATCAAAATGTCCGATTTGGAACGTGCTTTAAGCTTGATTGAAGAAAACAAGGTAAAAAATCCTGATTTTGAAAAGTCAAAAATTCTAATTCCCGTAGATTTTTCGGAATGCTCAATGAATGCTTGCGAATTTGGTTTCCGCTTGGCAAATTTGATGGGAGCAGAAATTGTACTTTTGCACACATTCTTTACGCCAATTTATGGTTCATACGCTTTTGCCGATAGCAATGTTTCTGGTGGAACAGACTCTAATACTTTGCTCGACATTGAAACTAATGTAAATTCGGAAATTGAGTTCTTGAAAAATGCGCTCAACACCAAGATGCAACAAGGACTGATTCCAAACGTGAAATTCGAATGTGTTACGCGAGAAGGTATTCCCGAAGAGGAAATTATTATTTATAGTGAAGTTTGTGCGCCAGCATTTATTGTGATGGGAACACGTGGTAGAGACAAGAAAGACAGCGATTTAATTGGTAGCGTAACCGCCGAAGTTATTGAGCAAAGTCAGTTTCCTGTGTTTGTGATACCAGAAAACGCTTCGTTCTCAAACTTTTCGTCGATGAAAAACATTGCGTACACCACAAATTTTGGACAGAAAGATTTGATTGCGTTCGAGAAAGCGATTCATCACTTGAAACCTTTTAATTTTAAGTTGTCGTTTGTACATATTCAGCAAAAGTTTGATATGTGGAACGAGATTAAATTGGCAGGTATAAAAGACTATTTCAAAACTAATTATCCGAATATTACAATGGAATATTACCTGATTAAAAACGATGATATTCTTACGGCTTTCGATAATTTTGTTATTGAGAATAAGATTGATTTGATAACAATTAATTCTCACAAGAGAAACATTTTTGCAAGATTTTTCAATCCAAGTTTGTCGAGAAAAATGATTTTCCATTCAGAAACTCCGATGCTTATTTTTCACGGATAAATGACGCGTATTGAGCAAGAGAAACGTGTTGTGAAATGGATGATAGAATTTTATTGTAAACATCATCACAACAATCCAGTATGCGACGAATGTTCTGAATTGTGCGAATATGCAACGAGTCGTTTATCTCTTTGCAAATTTGGAGAAAACAAAACAACATGCAAAAATTGTCCCGTTCATTGTTACAAGCCGATTATGCGTGAAAAAATACGCAACGTTATGCGATTTTCTGGACCACGGATGTTTTTTCACCATCCAATTGTGGCATTAAAACATTTGTTTTACAATTATACTGATACAAAAAAACTAAAATCTCAACAAGAAACTTAACTTGTTGAGATTTTTTATCGTAAGTTGGGTCGCCTTTTAAATTGTTACAAAAAGCACCGATTTTTTGCAAAATTGTAAGTACGAGAAATTTTGCTAAATTTGAAATCGTTGAAATGGTCACTTTTGATTTTTATAATCAGTTAGTTATAAGTGAGTTACACCAGTTCTTGGAACGTTTACAGGAAAGCTTCGCCTAATTGTTATATA
>DCHK01000043.1 GCA_002315615.1 Bacteroidales bacterium UBA1754
TATTGCCACTTGTTGCCATAACCACCATACAAGGCACACGAAGATGCACGGTAACAAAATTCAGCGGTGTTGTATTGGAAAGTATTATCGTGGCATTGCTGACCATCGGCAGGCCAAACAGCCATATCATCATCACCATTGTTTCGGAAACTACAATGTTCCGCTTTACAATTGGCAGAACCTTTACAGAAGTTTACACCATCGGCATAATTGTTGCGCAAACGGCAATGGCGAATGGTAAGACCATTGGCTGTGTTGTTACCCCAACCAGGATTATAATTGGCAATCCAAGCACCACATTCAAAGTGGTCAACAAAAACATTTTCTATAACAGATGTTTTTCCCCAAGAACCATTGATACCTTTGTAGGCATTGCTTCGCGAACTTTGACTTGTGGTAAGCGAAAAATCACTTGCACTCGCATCGAAGTTTGACCACAAACCACCTTGATTAGATGTTTTACTTGTAAAGTTAATCGTAGTGTACCAAGGACCAGCACCACGCAAACGTTTGTCGTCGGCATTCAATTCTAATGTGCGACCAATATTGTAAGTTCCTTCTGGAATATATAATAGTGCGTGAGAATCGGCAAAATCCTGTAAGTTATTACCATTGCCACTATAAGCGGAATATCCCGCAGGGCAAGCAATAGGTTCTGGTACGTTTTCAACTTCGATAAAGTCGAAATATACACCACTGCCTTTCGATTCCAATTTTATGGTTATCGGACCATTGTATGATTTGTCCACTCGTATGCGCTGCTCGTCGAAACGCATTCTGTAGTTTTGGTTGGTAATTCCGCCGTTGTTACCATTGCCGTTGTCCCAAAGGTGTTCCCAACTCCATTGTGAGTGCAAGGTAACTGTGGTTATATACGTTCCGTTTATGCTCAAATCGACTGTGCGTGTTACGTCGCCATCGCGATTGGTAGCACCATCGGCTATTGCAAAACGCAGTGTGATACCTACACGGTTGAAATTACCTGTTACGTTGTTCCAAGTTACACTTCCACCGTTATTTGCCAAAACACTTGTGCGGTCTGACGCTTCGAAAGTAATTTGGTCTTGTGCGTAAGAACTTTGCACCGTAGCGCCTCCGCCCAAAGTACCTTTATCGGCTTCGTAGCGAGTGTATGGAGCATCGTAGTAACCTCGTTGTTGTGCTTGCGAATCGACGCAAAACAATGTGAAAAGCGCAACAATAGTTGCGTGAAATAGAGTTTTTTTCATTATTTTGAATGCTAATTTTCGGACATAATTCTTGCGAAGATACCGAATTTCTTTTCAATCTGCAAGAAAAAGTGCATTTTGCATAGTCAAAAAACAAGAGTATCAATCTTTTCTAAAAAATGATTACTTTTGTAACAAATCAAGCATACACATTTTGAATCCCAAATTAGTCATATCAAAATTAGTGTCGTCCGAATTGGTGCGAAACTCTTCTAAATTGCTTGGTGCCAATATTTTTGCGCAGGCGGTAGCATTGATGGTGTACCCAATTCTCACGCGAATGTATTCGCCGAGCGATTTTGGGCTTTTCAACCTTTTTCTTAGCATTGGTGGTGTTATTGTGATTTTTACCACTGCCGAATATCAAAATGCTATTGTGTTGCCGAAGGACGAAAAGAAAGCTACATCGTGTTTTCACGCGGGATTTTTGATAAATATTTTTGTTTCAGTTTTGTGTTTGCTATCGGTTATTTTTTCCAAACAAATTGCCGATGTTTTTGATGCTCCGTCGCTTGCAAACTGGTATTGGTTGATGCCGTTTTATGTATTGTCATTGGGCACGTGGAACTTGCTAAACTATTGGTACACAAGAAATAAAAAATTCAATAATGTCAGTGCTTATCAAGTTTCTCAAAATATTATTTCGTCGGGTTCTAAAATAGGATTTGGTGCGCTTGGGTGGTTGTCTGGTGGTCTGATAATTTCGTCGGTTTTGGCGCCAATAGTTTCAATTGCCATCAGTTTGAAATCTGCGTGGAAGAAAAATATCACACCGCTTCTTGTTTTCGACAAACAATCGGTACGACAAACAGCATACGAGTATCGTAATTTCCCAAAATATTCGTTGCCTCGTGCCATTATCAACAATATAAGTGGTAATTTGCCTATTTTGCTACTTTCACCGTTTTTTAGTCTGACTGAAATAGGTTTCTTCGGCATGGCTTTTACTCTTGCATTCCGCCCGATAAATATGGTAACTACGTCGCTTTATCAGGTGTTTTTTCAACGAACGGCAGAACGTGTACAAAATGGTCAGCACATCAAACCTTTTTTTCGTAAATACATTCGAAATACGTTGCTAATTTTAATTCCTTGTTTTGCTCTGCTTTATTTTATATTGCCGTGGTTTGCAAGTTGGTTTTTGGGTGATGCTTGGTGCGAAACAAGCACTTATATCCGTATGATGTTGCCGTGGTTATTGATGTCGTGTATGGTTGCACCGATATGTTTTTTGTCCGATGTATTTCAAAAACAAAGACTTGGTTTGTATTTTGAGATAGCATTATTTGTATGTCGTGTGTTAGGTGTTATTTTGGGCATTATATTACAATGTTTTAGTATTGCTATAATTGGTTATTGTATATTTAGCGCACTTGTGATTTTTGCGCAACTATTGTGGTATAAGTCGTTAATAAGTAAATACGAAAAAACAATAGAGAATGAATAATAGACTGAATATATTAGGAAATGAATATTTCCCATATATCCAAATTTCATTGTTGATGTAAAGTTTGTTTGTACACTTCGCTTAGCTTCTTTCCGACTTCTTCAAAAGAGAATTGTTTAGCAGATTTGGCAATTCTTAATTTGTTAAAATTTGCAAAATTATCGAGCATCCAATTCGTCTTTTCAAATAATGCAATTTCGTCTTTTATAGGAACAATGCATCCATTTGTGTCGTTAATCACTTCTGGCGCAATGCCAACTGCCGACGAAATTACGGGTAGTCCACAAGCAAAACTTTCAGAAATGACGACACCTGCTGTTTCATAATTTGAAAACATCAAAAAGAAGTCACTTTGGTGCATCCAATCGCATACTTGTTGCGGTGTTTGCTCGCCTACGAAACGCACAATATCATCAGGAAGATTAAGCATTTTTGCGTATTTTACAGTATCTTCAAAATCAATTCCTGTGCCTACAATAATCAATTCAAAATCGTTTCTGGTTTCTGACAATCTTTTTATTACACGCAGAATTCCAGTGATATTTTTTGCTTTTTCATCGAAACACGAAACGTGTAAAATCCTTTTTCGTGAGTGCTTGCAAATTTCTTGTGGCAAAAAGAAAAAGTCATCGAGTACATTGTTTATTCTTAGTGAATTTGAATTTTGCAAATCCAAGTTAAACATTGCATTATCTAAAATTTGCGACACAGTTAGTAACGCTGAAGCGTTTTTAACCACTTTTTTGGTGATTGTTTTTCGCAAAAAACCATTGTATGAGAAATTTTGAGGCAAATACCGACTCCAATGCTCCACCACGATGTACGGAATTTTTTGCGAAAGTTTCAACCAATATGCCAGTGCGCCACTGCGTGTGAGCACATTGGCTTGACATACATCTGGTTTGCCAAAATTTTTCGTTACGTATTCGTATCCTTTGCGAAATGCTCGCCAATAATTCACGGCTTTGCTGATACGCAAAAATACTTTATTTTTGTTGAAAGGATAATAAACATAAATTTCTTTTACCTTTTCGGTTTGTTGTTCTACAATTTCAAAGTTGGAAACATTTTCGTCGGCAAATAGATAAAGTACACACACATCGCAAAAGGCAGATACAGCCATAGCGTGTTTGCGTACAAAAAGTCCTGACATTGCATCGTAGCGATGTGGATACCAAGCCGAAAAGAAAAGAACATTCATCTAAAATTTATGTTTTAAAAATTTATGCAAATTTAACACTTTTCTTAGTAACGGATTGTAAACTTTCTCAATGCGATAATAAGTGCACATTACCGAACCGAATTGCTTGTAGTTTTTGGCAATCGCACCAATCATACTGCCTTCAAAATCAAAAATATTGGAATGATTTTTGGCAAATTTTATTGCTTCGAAAGTGAGCCAAGCCGAAGCGCCCGATTTTGCTTTTTCTTTGTCGAAGGCAGGTACAAGGTAATAACAAAATTGTTTATCCAAAACAAGTAAAACTGCCGCCAATAAATCACCTTCTTTGCTCCGTGCAGCAAGAATTTTTCCTTGTTCGTGGTCGATTGCTGCGTTACACATAGTGCAAAATAGTTTTTTGGAATAGAAAATTTTTGCTCTGCGTTGTTTTAATGTTGCTTTGTGAAACTGATATAATTCTTCGGTTGAAAGTGTTTCGTCGAGTCGCATTTCCGCATTTTCGGCTTTGTCAATTTGCCGTTTTTTGTTTTGCGAAAATCGAGCGTAAATGTCCATAATGTCGGTTGTCTTCAAATCGTTTATGCGATAAGTGAAACGATTTTTCACCACAAAACTTTCGTTTTTGAAGATGTCAGCATTTTTGTCGTCTGCCGAAATATTTTGAAAAAACCAAGCCAGTTTTTCGTTGTCAATAAGTGAGGGAAAATCGTCTGTAAACGAAGCGTTTATCAGTTGCGTAAACTGCAATTGCATTCCAATGTCGATGCCCCATTTTTTACGATATAAATAGGGTAGAGCACATACTATTTCACCATTTTTCTTCGATAGTATTATGCGCCATTCTTTACCTTCGCAACAAACTGCATCGAGCCACCAAGGTTGCATAAAAATGGGTACTTCGTGTGTGCGGCAATATTCAATGTATTCTTCTTTCACGACGATTTTTTATTATCAGCAATTTAGCATTTCTGATGAGTAACGATTGGTAATCTTTTCCAAATCCAGTTTGGAATGAGTTTCCAAAAGAAAGTCATTATTGCATATCGTGTGTCAATTACTTTGCGACGTTTCTTTTTCTCTATGGCACGAACAATTGATTTTGCCACATCTGTAGGTTGCATCAGCATTGGATATTTTTCGCCGTCGTTCAATAAATTCGTATCGACAAATCCAGGACGAATATCGGTAAACGAAATGTTTAATTTCTGCAAATATGCCAATTGCTCCAAAGAGTCGATGTAAATATTTTGATAGCGTTTGGTGGCAGAGTAGGCTGGCGCAACGCCCAAACCTTTCGTTCCTGCAATGGAACTTATCACGGCAATGTGTCCACCTCCGTTGTTTTTGAAATAATTAAATGCAAAATCTACCATTTTTGTAAATCCTACAACGTTTGTTTGGGCAGTTTTTACTTCGGTCTCAATTTTCAAATCGACGTTCTGAAATCCTATGCCCGACGCATTGAAATACAAATCCATTCCCCCCAATTTATCAATCAGTTGTTGCAAATTGGCAGTCGCTTCATCTGTGGTAATGTCAATTTGTTGAATTTCCACATTGGAATTTTCTCGCTGAAATTCTTCCAGTAATTGCAATCGTCTTCCTGCGATGCCAATTTTCCAACCTTTGCGGAGCAATTCTTTTGCAACTTCTTTGCCAATGCCAGATGTCGCACCAACAACTATTGCTTTTTTCATTTTGTTTCTTTTATTTTTGTTTGGAAAAATAACTTTGTCCATTTTTACGTCCCATACCTCGCACGGAATATCATCTACAATTTGTTCGGCAAAGCAAATACCTATTTTTGTAGCAGAAATTTTTGGTAAAAATCTATCGTAAAAACCTTTGCCTCGTCCTGTACGAGCGCCTTTGGCGGTGAATGCAACGCCCGGAATAATGGCTAAGTCAATGTCTTCAAAGTCAGTAAAATCGTCGCCTATCGGTTCCAAAATGTTGAATGCACCTTTTGCTATAGAACAAATTCCGTTGTATTTGCGCAATATTAAATCATTGTCAACCACCACGGGCAATAAAATTTGCTTTTCGGTGTGCCATTTTTCTATAAAGTCGTGCGAGCAAACTTCATCGGGGAGCGACCAAAATAGCAAAATTGTTTTTGCGTTGCGAAATTCGGTGTAGTTTTCCAACTGCAAAAAAACATCTGCCGACTGACTTTTTTTCTGTTCATCGGTGAGCAAATTCAATTCTGCACGCACTTTGCGACGTATGTTAATTTTCTGTTGATTACTCATATTGCAAATTTAGTTTTTTCGGTGTAATTTCGTGAAATTTATTTCGATAAAATACAATTTAGGTGATAGATAATATTACAGTACAAAGAATTATTGATGCTGCAAGGATAGAAGAAGTAGTGTCCGATTTTGTGTCGTTGAAGAAAAAAGGCGCAAATCTTTGGGGTTGTTGTCCTTTTCATAACGAAAAAACACCTTCGTTTAGCGTTTCGCCGAGTAAAGGAATTTTTAAGTGTTTCGGTTGTGGCAAAGCGGGAAATTCTGTAAAATTCGTTATGGAACACGAATCGCTTTCGTATGTAGAAGCGTTGAGGTATTTGGCAAGAAAATATCACATCGAAATAAAGGAACGTGAACTTACTGCCGAGGAGTTGGCTGTACAATCCGAACGCGAAAGTCTTTTTGCACTCAATTCGTATGCAAAAGAGTATTATTGTTCGATGCTTCATAACCATATCGATGGCAAAAGTATTGGATTGGCGTATTTTCGTGAGCGAGGTTTTCGCGATGATATTATAGAAAAATTTCAGTTGGGCTTTTCGCTCAACGAAAAAGATGCGTTTGTAAAAAATGCCACTACGAAAGGTTTCAATCCCGAATATTTGGTAAAAACAGGCTTGGCAATCGAACACGAAAATCAACCTCTTATCGACCGTTTTCGTGGTCGCGTAATGTTTCCGTGGATTTCGTTGAGTGGAAAAGTTCTCGGTTTTGGTGGTCGTGTGCTCGATGCTCGTACCAAAGGCGTCGATGTGAAGTATATGAACTCGCCCGAGTCCGAAATTTTCGTTAAACGTAGCGAACTTTACGGCATTTATCAAGCAAAACAGGCAATAGTAAAGGCAGATTGTTGTTATTTGGTCGAAGGTTACACCGATGTCATCTCAATGCACCAAAGTGGTGTGGAAAATGTGGTTTCTTCTTCGGGAACTTCGCTCACTACGGGACAAATTCAACTCATCAAACGTTTTACCAATAATATTGTTATCCTTTACGATGGCGACGAGGCTGGCATTCACGCTTCTTTGCGTGGTATCGATTTGATACTTGCCGAAGGAATGAATGTGAAAGTTTTGCTCTTCCCCGATGGCGACGACCCCGATTCTTTTGCACGTAAAAACAACGCAAACGATTTTGTTGATTTTATCAATAAAAATAAAACCGATTTCATTCAGTTCAAAATAAATTTGCTGATGAAAGAGGCAGAGAAAGACCCTATAAAACGTGCCTCGCTCATCAAAGATATTGTGCAAAGTATCGCATCGATTCCCGACAACATTACGCGCTCGGTTTATATTCGCGAAAGTTCTCGTATGCTCGAAACTGCCGAACAAATTATTGCTTCGGAAGTGGCAAAAATAAAAAATAAGAAGAGTTTTGAAGAAAAACAACAAGCCGTTCGCGATGCGTATGCCGAAGAGCGAAAAGCAGCAGCCGAAGCGGCTGGAATTGTAATGCCCAATGTAAAGAAACAATCTGAACCTACCGTTCCTCAAATCAAACTCGACAGATTGGCTTTCAATATTTTACGTTGCTTGCTTCGCTATGGTGTGCGTAAAATGGGTGTTTGGGAAGAAACAAAAGAAGATGTGTATGTAGCGCCGTTCATTATTGACCAATTGGAGCGCGACAATATAAAATTCCAAAATGTAATTTTTCAAAAAATTTTTGATGAATATTGCGAAAAATTCGGCGACTTAAAAGATGACAACGTCATTGAGAAAAAAGAATATGATGGTCCGCAGTTGAAAGATGGCGAGAAAGAAGATGAAAAATTCATCACGTATTATAAAATAAATAAGACGTCTCAAGAAATTGAGCATTATTTTCTAAATCATCCCGATGCAGAAATAAGTACTGTTTCGATAGCCCTTTTAACTGACAAATACGAAGAAAGCAATCTGTGGCGACGACGCGATCACGAGTCGAATCGCAACGAATACGAGGTTATTTTGAACGAGGCTAAACGAGTTATTTTCGAGTACAAAATTCAACTTGTAGAAATTGCTATGAAAAAACTCGACGACGAAATGAAAAAGGCGAGCGAAGAGAAAAACTCGCAACGCGAAGATGAACTGATGTTGGAATTGATGGAAAACCAAAAAACAAAAACGCGACTCTCAAAAGATTTGGGCGACCGTGTCATTACACCATAAAATTACTATTCTTTCTTGTCAAGTAAACGGAATGTCATTCTGTGAATTTCGGTAGTGCCAAACTCGGCTATCGCAGCGCGATGTTTTTTTGTGGGGTATCCTTTGTTCACGTCCCAAGCATAATGCGGATGTTTTTCGTGCATCTGCATCATATAGTCATCACGATACGTTTTTGCCAAAATTGATGCTGCTGCAATCGACATATATTTTCCGTCGCCTTTTACTACAGTATCGTGCGGAATGTCGGCATATTTTTTGAATTTGTTTCCGTCAATAATCAAATGCTCAGGCTTGATAGTTAGTTTTTCAATCGCTCTGTGCATCGCCAAAATCGAAGCGTTAAGAATATTTATTTTGTCAATTTCTTTGGCAGATACTGTTGCTACAGCCCAAGCAGTTGCCGATTGCTCAATAATTGGTCGGAGTGAATAACGTTGTTTTTCAGTCAATTGTTTCGAATCATTTAGTAACTCGTTTTCAAAATCAGGAGGCAAAATTACGGCTGCTGCAAAAACTGGTCCAGCCAAGCACCCACGTCCTGCTTCGTCGCAACCCGCTTCAATAATATTCGGTGTAAAGAATGGAAGTAGCATTTTTTTACTTTTTTGCAAATATAGATAAATTATGTTAAAAACAACTTGCAACTCTCCAAATTTGCGAGTTGATTATATTTTGTTGAAATATAGAGATTTAAGCTACTTCGATAATGGAGAAGATAGGCGTACCTTGTTTTTTGTAGTCTATCAATGAATTGCTTTCTTTGTTTATATTGCTTTTTCTTATTTTGGTTATTATTGAAAATAATTGAAAATCAATTGAAAAATATTGTAATTTGAGAATTTATATCATAACATTTGAGAATTTACAGAGTTAGATTTGAGAAAATATTTGTAAACTTTTGAGAATTATTTTAATTAGATTTGAGAATTTTTATTACTTTTGCCGTGTAAGGTACATTAAAGTTAGATGAATATGTTTAAACGTCAGCAGTTTGATATTCTTAAAAATCGCATTGCAGAGCAAAGGCGATTCATTCAAGTAGTTGCTGGTCCAAGGCAGATTGGAAAATCTACAATGGTGAAGCAAGTGCTTGAAGAAATAAATATGCCACATCATTTTTTTACTTCTGAAGATACTTTAGATAAAAATCCACAATGGATAATTGATTGTTGGAACGGAATGCGTCAGGCACTTGTTTTTAATCATTACAAAGAAATGTTGATTGTGTTTGATGAGATTCATAAAATAGATAATTGGAGCGAAACGGTAAAAGGAGAATGGGATAAGGATACGATGAGTGATGTGAATATTAAAGTCGTTCTTCTTGGTTCTTCTCGATTGTTGCTTAAAGATGGTCTAACGGAATCATTGGCAGGTCGTTTCGAGTTGATAGAAATGGAGCATTGGTCGTATGCAGAAATGCAATCTGCTTTCGGGTTTTCGTTGGAACAATACATCTATTTTGGTGGTTATCCAGGTGGTGCTTCGCTGATAAATGACGAAATGCGTTGGCGTAAGTATATCAAAAATTCTATTGTAGAGCCGGCTATTACAAAAGATGTTTTGTTTACCAAACGGATATACAAACCCGCTTTGATGAGGCAACTTTTTGAACTTGGTTGTGGTTATTCTGGTGAATTGCTTTCTTTTAATAAATTGCTAGGACAATTGCAAGGTGCAGGAAATACAGATACCTTGGCAAATTATTTGCGTGTGTTAGATGAAAGTTGTCTGTTGGCAGGTTTGCAGAAGTATGCTGTAGATATGGCGCGTAAATATAACTCTATTCCAAAATATCAAGTATATAATTCTGCGTTGTTAACAGCAGAAACAAGTACAACGTTAGAGCGAACATTCACTACGCCACAAATGTGGGGGCGTTGGGTAGAAACCGCAATCGGTATGCATTTGATAAATAATGCAAAGCGTTTGGAATACAAGTTGTATTATTGGAGAGAAAATAATTTAGAAGTAGATTTCATTATAGAGCGGGGCGATATGCTTTTGTCTATTGAAGTTAAAAGTGGAAGGCGAAAAGATAACCGCGGAATTCATGAATTTGAACAAAGATTTCATCCTTCCGTTTCACTTGTAGTTGGTGGCTACGGCATAACGATAGAACAATTCTTGTTGGCAGACCCAGCAGTATTGTTCCAAATGGCGAAATAAAATTCTTTTATTTCCTTCTATTACTATTTGCTAAATCTTTTAAATCCTCAAAACAAAAGGTCGGAGATTTATTAACCCCGACCTTTTGTTGTTTTATGCGTTTTCTTTTGTTATCGCACGATTACTTTGTATGTGTCATCGTTTTCTGCGTCTTTCACTTTGATGATAACTACACCCTTGTCTATTGGGCAAGGAATGGTGGTGTTCACATATTCGCGTGTTGTTAATTTTTGTCCAAGAATTGTGTAAACACTTACTGTAGCATTGTGGTAGCCTACGAGTTTTATTTCGCCATTTTCTACTGTAACAGATTTGCTATTGTCGAATATTGGTGAATAAACATCGGTAGGATAGTGATCGCCTTCTTCTATCACAATATCATCGAAATAGGCGGTGTATTCGCCATTTTCGCCGTGGTCGTAGGCTATTACAATGCCTGTAATAGTATCACCAAGCAAAACATTGTTGCCAAAGTAGCATACAAACTGTTCCCAACCGGCACCTACGGTACCACGTCCTTCGGCAGGGTGCATACTCTTGCTGTTTTGATCGACATATCCATTATCGCGCAAGTTTTTGCCATTTTTAGTGATAAATTCTATTGATGTGTAACGACCTAAGTTATTGTCTGTTTTCTTCCAAAAAGAGAGTTTCATATTGTCTTTCACTGGAATTTTTACATCTGCTATTTTATAATAGTAAATTGCGCCATTTCCGCCAGCAGTACCCGATGCTTTTACGCAGTATTTACCCGAGTGTCCGTTGATGTTTTGAATTTCGCATACAGGGTTTGTAACATTGTTGCTACCTTGTGCTGCTGGATTTTTGAAACAAGGGTCAACAGGGTAGTAGCCATCGTATTGCGATTGAGCGCATTTAGCATAATTACTTTCAAAACTATTACGATAATAGACTGGACCTAATGAATGAGGCACAGGGCAGTAGCGCACAAGTTCGGTATTGCCTTTCACCATATCGATGGCAGCACCTGCTACACGCAATTGGAAATCTTGAGACAACCAATAACCATCGGCACTATTTGTTACAAAGTATTGGTCGGTAGGAATATCGAAATAGTCAGAACCCATTTTGGCAATAGCAGTTCCTTCATCGTACTCGTCGAACATTGCAATATAGAAATAATTGATGTTATACAATTTCTTTAGTAGATATGCTTGATACCAGAAGAATTCACCTGCATTGCGAGGGAAATAGTTTGGTACTGCGCTCTCCCACAATGCCCAACTGAAGCCAGAGAAGATAACCGTTTGGTAAGCAACATCGTGAGCATTACACCATTCTACATCTGCTTTTACGCTGTTCTTATAATTATTTTCAATTTCTACATCCCATTTGAAAGCACCTACAAACCAAGGAGAAAGCATATCTGCTTTGTCGTATGCTGCCAATTTTTCCGCACCATCGTTGCGCCATCCGCCACTTGTACCAATAATTACATAGCAACCACGATTGTGGAAGAAGTCAATCAGTTCAATATAGTCTGAAGTGCGGTCGGGGCGTCCACCTACACCTAATCCCCACAGACAGACAACAGGGCGATTGCCCACTGCTGCGTATGCAGGCGAAGAAGTGAGTTTCATATTTTGCTCAATGTTATAAACCCAGTCGAACTCTACATCTTTCACGTAAGGACTGATGCCTTCGGCAGATTGGGTTCCACCACTAATGTCGTACATTACATAGAAAATTCGGTTGTTTGCTTCGGCAGCACGACGAATCATACAGAACTGGTTATCTTCGTTATTGTAAATAACGCCACCTACATATCCCACAAATCGTTGTAGTGCAGCACCATCTATTCCGTATTCGCGCATCCATTCAAAGTGTGTGTCAATAACATTTTGAGTGTTTGAGTCGTAGAGTTTCGCAGGACGACCATCGCCTAAATTGGCAAAACCAGTTTGTGCAATAGAACTTTCGGCGTAGTCCCAAACGTATGGGTACAAGTCCACACTGATGTGTCCTTGTCTTGGCCAAGCAGTTCCGTCGCCTTCTTTTGCTCCGTAGTCGTAGTGTTGCCAGTTGTTATATCTATCGTTGGTACGGAACCAGCCTTGATATCCAGCAACAGTTTTGTTGGTGAATTCAGAATAAGTACGACTTACTTTGGTGTAGTCTGGAACGGCTTCACCTTTAGGATTAAGTGAACCACGACTGATTTCAATTTTTTTAATAATACCACCAGCCACGCGGAAATCGGCACCACCATTTTGCAAACCTGCGAAAGCAGCATTGTCAATAGCGATAGTGGCAGTTACGAAATTGCCCGAATTTGAGCGACTGAAATTGATAGTCTTATAGTTTTCTGTTGTAGCATTATATTGGAAACCGATGTTACCTGTACCTTCGTCAAAATAAGTGATGGTAATAATTAGGTTATGCTCGGTTGAAGAAATAATGCTATGGTCAACTTTCATATATCCATATTGTGAAATCTGCAAACAAGCCTCGCCTTTTTTTGTGGTCATTGCGGTTTGGCAGTCGCCACCATTACCATTGAGTGTAATGTGGTTATTCACTACTGGATTATTGAATGTAATGGACGCCAAAACTTCGCGTTGTGGGTCATCGCCACCACCATTGTAATCGGGGTTTGTGGCAGAAGCGTTTACTACGTTCAAATTGATAAGACGAGTATATGCGTTGCCAAGGTTGCTCGAAGTTACCATACCGCAAGCCAATGCTGGTGGAACGCAGTTAGGCTCGCAAGCGGGGCAGTTCCAGTTGCTATTGTTGATGGCAAAAGCATTACCCGTAGAACCTTGTTCCGATGTGAGTGAACCTTTGTAACCTCCTAAACAAACGATGCGCGTGTTGTCGGTGTTGTCATAAAACCATTTGTAATCGTCAGTTTTGGCATTAGTGGCATTGGTGTAGGTGTTGTAGTAATACCAATCACCATTGCCGGTATTGTAAAATGTATTGCCACGGTAAATGTATTTGCCCGTTTTTACATTTTTCAAGTAGTAACATTGCTTGCTGTATGTCGCATCAATGCCACAAGGAATTTCGTACCATTGGTCGGAACCATCGGTTGCCTCTACTGCGCCCACAAGTGTGCCGTTGTTATCAGCTGCAAAAGGGTTTGCGTTATCAAGGTAATTTGTATGGTTTAAGAATTGAAACTTCACAATTCGGCAAGTTTGTGTGTTGTCTGCTGCCAATGAAGTCAAAATTGAAATGAAGGAGAATAATGCAATTCCCAAAAACGAATATAATTTCTTCATATAGAATAAGTTTTATTGATTTTTTTTTCAACTTGCTAAGTTATACAAAAAAAACAAATAATCGATGTAAAACACTTATATTTTTGTTTTTGCAGAAAAATTGTAACTTTGCAAAAATGAGAAAGATGGCAAAGAAGAAAGCAAATACAAATTTGAATAATACCACTCGTAAACCACTTGTGCGAAGAAATCGGGTAGTTTTTATGCTGAACGATGAAGAACAAAAGGCAATAAATCGTTTTGTGGCAAAATATAAAATTCAAAACAAATCTAAATGGATGCGCGAAACCATTATGTCATCCATCTTTCGCCAGCTCTCCGAAGATTATCCATCGTTGTTCGATTGAGAACTAAGAGTGTTTAATCGTTTAATTGGTTATTTACTTCCCTTCGGTCAGTGATTGCTAATTGTTGATTTGTTAATTTTTCACTCCTCATTTCTCGCTCTTGTCATTTTTCTTAATTCTTCAAAGAGTGCTTTCTCGCCTTTGTCGGCATAGAGTTTTAGTAGATACTCAAATTTTTCGTCGGTTTTCGGATGCAAGGGTAGTTTTGTTTTTTCCTTGTGGTAGTAGTCGAGCGACATTCGTGGTTCGTAGTTTTTCCAATTGTAGTTTTTTGAGGCGGCTATTCTGTCGCAAATGCTTTCGGCAATGTATTTGTCGGGCATTTCTACGGGTTCGTACTGCTTAGAGTTGAGGTTAATGTCAACCCAATATTCTATGTGATGTTTGTTGCGACCTTTGTGGTGCATCCAAGCCTCGGAGTAACCTTTGTCCTCGCGCTCGGCGTGGTGAGGCGATTTTGTGCCAAGATAATATTTTGCGCCAAGCCAAAATTCCGTAAAACTGTATTTTGACAAATCGTGTGTGAGACCTTGCCAATACAGCCCGCACTTAATACAATTTATCATTACCAAATGGCGATGACGGGTAATAGTCTTGAAATGTTTAAAAGGATGCATACAAAAAAATTAGCGATTCAAAAGTACGCTAAAAATTGAAATTTATAAAAAATAGCAAGTAAATTTTGCAGAATTAAATTAATATTTTACCTTTGCAAACTCAAAATGAAAAATAATATAACAAAATAAATTAGTCATGAAAAGAACATTTCAACCATCAAACAGAAAAAGAGTGAACAAACACGGATTCCGCGAAAGAATGGCTACAGCTAATGGTCGTCGTGTTTTGGCTTCACGTCGTGCTCACGGAAGAAAGAAATTGACAGTTTCAAGTGAATTTCACGGAAAAAACTAATTTCTTACTTGAAATAAGTTCCGTTTGGAACATATTTATTTCAAGAATGCAAATACAGAAAAGTGGAGATTTCTTTACCGAAATCTTTGCTTTTTTTGTTTTATGATAAAATCGCGAATTTGCAGAAAAAAATCCGCAATAAAAATTCAAAGCATATTCTTTTTTCTTAATTTTGTTGAAAATAAAAAAGTATGAAATTTTTAGAAATCATAAAAAGTAAAGTGCTGTGGTTGAATATATTGATTGCTATAGTCTTATTTTTCGTTATAGCTACAATTGCATTCAATCGATTGGATAAATATACCTTTCACGGCGAGTATGTGGTGGTGCCCGATTTGAAAAATGTTACTGTTGCCGAAGCAGAAGAAATTCTTAAAAACCTTAATTTAAAATACGAGGTGATAGATTCTATTTATGCAACAAATTTAAAACCAGGTGTCATTGTAGAACAAAATCCTGTTGCTGACTCGAAGGTAAAAAAAGACAGAAAACTTTATTTGGTCATCAACTCTTTACAGAAAAAGAAAGTTTCGTTGCCCGATGTGCGTGATATATCGCTCCGCCAAGCGCGTAACCTTATAGAGAGTGTTGGATTGAAGATAGACTCTGTCAGATATGTTCCGTCGGAGTATGTCGATTTGGTGCAAGAAGTGATGCTCGGTGGAAGCGTGGTGGCTCCGGGTACGATGATTGCCGTAGATACAAGGGTCGATTTGACTGTCGGTTGCGGACTTTCGGGCGAAAAAGTGCACGTGCCGAGTTTGCGCGAAAAGACAAAGGACGAAGCATCGGCAATTTTGGCAGAAGCATCGCTCAATATCGGTTCTGTTATTTACGACGAGAAACCGAAAGACGATGCCGATATGGCTAAATATTTTGTGTATAAACAAAAACCAGCCACGGGTACCGAGGTAAATATTGGAAAATCAGTCGATGTTTGGCTCACAAAATCGAAATCTCAACTTGACACACCCGAGGAAATTGTGTTGAGCAAAGATTACGACATTGAAAATTTCTTTGAATAGAGTTCCTAATGGATTTGCAAACTGAGGAATTAGAGGAGGAAAGTACGCTTTTCGAGCACCATCATTTCGTGGTGGAGAAAGGGCACTCGATGATTCGCATTGACAAATACCTTGTGAATGTGATGCCGAATGTGTCGCGCAATCGTATTCAAGACGCTGCCGATGCCAAATCTATTCTTGTAAATGGAACTGCCGTAAAGTCGAGTTATAAAGTGAAACCGCTCGACGAAATCAGTATAATGCTGAATTACCCACCATCGCAGTTCGAAATCATTCCACAAAACATACCTATAAATATCGTTTACGAAGACGATGATATTCTGCTCGTCAACAAACAACCAGGTTTAGTTGTACATCCTGGATTTGGGAATTTCGAGGGGACTTTGCTTAACGCTGTTGCTTGGCATTTGAAAGATAATCCAAATTTCGATGCAAATGACCCTCGCATTGGGTTGGTTCACCGTATCGACAAAGATACTTCTGGACTTTTGCTTTTGGCAAAAAACGAAGAAGCGAAAACATCGCTCGGTAAGCAGTTTTTCGATAAAACTACAAAGCGTTGCTACAATGCTTTGGTTTGGGGAAATGTGAAAGATGACGAGGGTACGATAGATGGCGACCTTGCCCGCGACCCACGCGACCGTATGCTTTTTACTGTTTTCCCTAATGGTGAAAATCCAAATGCAAAACACGCAGTTACGCACTATAAGGTTTTGGAACGATTTGCCTATGTTACTTTGGTCGAATGCCGATTGGAAACTGGTCGCACGCATCAAATTCGTGTACATATGAAGCACATCGGGAACACGCTCTTCAACGACGAAAGGTATGGTGGAAACGAAGTGCTGAAAGGTGTGCGCACTGCTAAATATAAGCAGTTTATTCAAAATTGTTTTGAACTTTGTCCAAGGCAAGCATTGCACGCAAAGACGCTTGGATTCACGCATCCACGAACGGGAGAGTTTATGTTTTTCGATAGCGAATTGCCTTCCGATGTACAATCTTTAATTGAAAAATGGCGTCGTTATGCGCCTGATTCAATCGTTTGAAAAATAAAGTAATTTTAGCATTCAATTACAAAAAAAAATGCAAAAGCGTTTGTATGTCAGTTTTTTTTTGTAATTTGCACCGTTTTTTTATGGAAAGGTGTCCGAGTGGTCGAAGGAGCACGCCTGGAAAGCGTGTAAACGCCTAAAGCGTTTCACGAGTTCGAATCTCGTTCTTTCCGCGTAAAAGATTGATAATAAACTAAATAAAATAAATAATTAATCACACTAACAAAAAACAAAAATGAAAAAGGTAATTGCATTATTTGCATTTTTTACAATGCTTAACATTGGAATGGTTCAATCGGCATTCGCACAAGACGAAGCTGAAGCGGTAGATTCAACAGAACAAGTTGCTGCTGAAGCACAAGAAGTTGCTGAGCCAGCTGCTGTAGCAGAAGAAGTTACTGCTCCTGTAGAAGAAGAAACTGTAGCTGAAGAAAATCAAGGTCTTCACAAAATTTTGAAACAAAAAATTATTGAAGGTGGTGCTGGATTTATGGGTGCACTTTTGTTGTGCTTCATCCTTGGTTTGGCATTGGCTATTGAACGTATCCTTTATTTGAACTTGGCTTCAACCGACACTAAAAAATTGTTGGCTGATGTAGAAGCAGCTTTGAATGATGGTGGTGTAGAAGCTGCAAAAGATGTTTGCCGCAACACTCGTGGTCCTATCGCTTCTATTTTCTATCAAGGACTTCTTCGTTATGACGAAGGAATTGACGTAGTAGAAAAAACAGTCGTTTCTTATGGTGGCGTTCAAACAGGTTTGCTCGAAAAGAACTTGAGTTGGATTTCATTGTTCATCGGTATCGCTCCTATGTTAGGATTCTTGGGAACAGTTATCGGTATGATCGAAGCATTCGACCGTATTCAACAAGCAGGTGACCTTTCTGCAACTGTCGTAGCAGGTGGTATTAAAGTTGCCTTGATTACTACTGTAGGTGGTCTTATCGTAGGTATGATTCTTCAATTGTTCTACAACTATATCGTATCAAAAATTGACGACCTTGTAAACAATATGGAAGATGCATCAATCTCTTTGTTGGATTTGGTATTGAAATATAACTTGAAAAAATAATCTTTCTGAAACATAGAAACTATGAACAACTTGATTAATAAATTACCTAAATTGGCAATGTATGTGCTTTTTGGCATTACCATTGTTGTAGGTTTGTTGTTCTATATGGGTTCAGAAGTTTCTGAAACATATAACAACATCGAATATTCGGCACCTACATCAACTAACGCCATTATGATATGGACATACATCCTTGTCTTCTTGGCTTTAGGTATCACTTTGGCTTTTATTATTTACAACTTTGTGATATCAGCAATGAAAGACGGAAAAAGTGCAATCAAACCATTGATAGTTTTGGGTGGCGCTATTTTGCTGTTCGTTATTGCATACGCAATAGGTGACGGAACTCCATTGAATATCCCAGGATATGATGGAACTGATAATGTATATTCTTGGTTGAAGTTGACAGATATGTTCCTTATTGTAACATATATCCTTGTGATTGTTGCTTTCGCCTTGATTATCTATTCAAATGTTGCAAAATTCTTTAAAAAATAAGAGATTAAAATGGGAAAAAGAAAAGTACCTGAAATAAATTCAAGCTCAATGGCAGACATTTCTTTCTTGTTGCTTATTTTCTTTCTTGTAACAACATCAATGTCGGTAGATAAAGGTTTGGCACGTCGTTTGCCACCACCTGTGCAAAATACCGAAGATATGAAAATCGATGTGAAAGAACGCAACGTTTTGGTTGTGCTTTTGAACACGAACAATCAGTTGATGGTAGGAGGAAAATATATGGATGTGAAAGATTTGCGCGAAACAGCGAAAGAATTTATTCAAAATCCGCACAACGACGAAAATCTTCCAGAAAAACGCGATACGATTTTGCCTACGCTCGGTGCAATGAAATACACTAAAAATCACGTGATTTCTTTGCAAAACGACCGCGGTACAGAATATCAAGCATACTTGAAAGTTCAAAATGAATTGGATGCGGCTTACAACGAATTGCGTGACGAGTTGTCGAAAGAACGTTTTGGAACTACGTTTGCAGAACTTAACGAAGATTTGCAAGACGAAGTGAAGGCGGTTTACGATAAGAAGATTTCCGAGGCAGAACCTAAAAACTATGGAGGAAAATAACGATGGCAAAGTTTAAGAAAAGTAGCAATTCAAAAGAAGTACCTGCTGTAAGTACGGCTTCTTTGCCTGATATTATTTTCATGCTGTTGTTCTTCTTTATGTCTGTAACAACAATGAAAGAAGTAACATACATGGTTGATATTAAGGTTCCTACAGCAACCGAATTGCAATCGCTCGAAAAGAAGAATTTGGTTCGCTTCGTTTATGTTGGTCAACCTTTGGCACAATATCGTGGAACTCACGGTAGCGAAACTCAAATTCAGTTGGATGATGCTTTTGCAGATGTTTCGTTGATAGAGTCGTACATTGTTGACGAACGTTCTGCAATGCCAGAAAATGACCAGTCGAAACTTACCGTTGCTTTGAAAGTTGACAAAGAAACAAAAATGGGTGTAGTATCTGATATCAAACAGGCGTTGCGTCGTGCATACGCGCTGAAGATAACATACGCTGCTACGCCTGGTAATGTCTATTAAGAAGAATAATTTCTCATAATAGTTTTTTTTGGAGAAAGGTGCAATCATAAGATTGTGCCTTTTTCTTTTTATAAAAATAGCATTTTTTAGTATCTTTGAAAGTTAAACTATCTGCAAAATAATGAATCTGCAAATTTCACATAGTTCATTAAAATTCTCATTAGTATTTCTGTTCTATGTATTTGGCGTACTTCTTTATGAAATTATAGCATCTGTTTTTGATTTCACTTTTACAGATGAGTTGTTGGCTTCTGCTATATTTGTTTACTATATTTTTTATGGAGATAAAAGAGAAAAAGAGTATTACATTTGTTTGATATTCTTTTTCTTTTATTTGTGCTATTCTTTGATTTTTCCGCATAATTTGCGTCGTGCTGTTGTTAGCGATTTTATTATGCAGATAAAGCCATATATAGTTTTTTATAGTGCATTGGCATTGAAAATAGCATTGACGCCCAAACAAAAAAACTTTATGCGTTTGCTGTGTTTGGCGATATCTGTTTTTTTGTTGTTTCCAGCGGGATTGTTGGGTGTAGATAGGTGGCAGTACGATTTCTTCGGGCATTATTCGCGATTTGCTACTGCTTGTATTGTGACGGGATTGTTGTATTATTATTGTTCATCTCGTGATAAAAAATCTGTCGTAATTACATTTCTTATTTGGGCTTTAAGTATTTTCTCGCTTCGCTCAAAAGCATTTGGATTTTGTGCAATGGCGTTGTGTCTTTTCTTTTTGTGGAGAAAAACTAAAAATATAGAACATTTATTTTCTTTTAGAAACGTTGTACTAATTTCTATTGTCGTTGGAGTCGCAATTTTTGTAGCGTGGGAAAAAATTTCGTATTACTTTGTATTTGGAGGTGAGGATAATACAAATATGATGGCACGCCCGATACTTTATGTTGGAGCATTTGAAATATTAAAAGATTATCCACTTTTTGGTACGGGTTTTGGCAGTTATGCCACATATGCTTCGGAATTGTATTGGTCACCATTGTATATGCAATACAAATTGGTGTACTTTAGTTATGATATTATGATGCATCAATATGTATCGGACGTGTGGTTTCCTGCGTTGACAGAAGTTGGTTTGGTAGGAATAGGATTTTTTCTCGCTTTTTGGTATAAAAGATTGAGAGAAGGAAGTAATTCTTCTGAAATAATAAAAGATATTGTTCCGTTTAGAATAACAATTTTGGTTACTGCATTTTTCTTTATGGAGTCGGTAGCAGATAGTACGATTACGCATAATCGTGGGGCTATGGTATTCTTTATTTTGGCGATGTTTATAAATGAAAGTCGCAGAGAAGTGGCAAAAATTGAACAAGAAAAAGTAGAAAATTAAAATGCAAACATCGCAAAAGGTAGCATTCAACACATTAGTGATGTACACCAAAGTTTTAGTAACGATTGGTGTATCGTTGTATTCTACGCGGTTGATTTTGTGCGAATTGGGTGCTGAGGATTTTGGTATTTTTAATTTGATAGCAGGTGTAGTTGGAATGTTGGCATTTTTGAATACATCTGTAAGTTTGGCAACTCAAAGGTATCTTGCATATACACTTGGCAAAGGAGATAGAGAACATTACGAAGCAGTGTATGAAGCGGCGAAAAAAACAGGACTTTATTTAGGATTTGCACTATTGATAATCATAGAAATATTAGGCCTATTTTTCTTGAATAAATTAAACTATGCACCAGAAAGAAACTTTGCTGTTCAAATTGTTTTTCATTGCATGGTACTTAGTACTTTTTTCTCGGTTTGGGCTATTCCGTACGAGGCGGCTATTATCGCTAATGAAGACATTTATGTAATATCGTTTATATATATTCTCGAATCGTTACTAAAATTAGGAATTGCAATATATTTGATATATACGCCTTTTGACAAACTGATAGTTTATGGAATGTTGTTGGTTTTTGTATATATATCCACAAACATTTATAAGAAATTTTATTGTAAAAAATACGGAACTTGCACTTTTGAAAAATTGAACAAAAAGGGAATTTTCAAAGAAATGGCAAAATTTTCGGGTTGGACATCGCTTGAACCTTTGTCAACGCTGTTTTCGGTGCAAGGTATGGCTATTTTGTTGAACTTGTTTGGGGGTGCAGTAGTTAATGCAGCGTATGGCGTTGCCAATCAGGTTTGTGGACAAATGAATTATTTTTCGGCATCATTGCTAAGCTCAATGACACCACAAATAATCAAGAGCGAGGGGATGAATGACCACGTGCGAACAATTCGTTTAAGTAAGTTTGCTTGTAAACTTTCGTTTTCGTTACTTTCTTTTTTTTCGGTTCCTTTGATAATAGAAATGCCTTTTGTTCTTAGACTTTGGCTAACGGATGTGCCCGAATATACAGTGTTGTTTTGCCGACTCGTTTTGCTTAGTTTTATTACATTACAAATGTCGTATGGTTTGCAAAGTGGTATTTTTGCTGTGGGGAAAATAAAGAACTATCAAATTGTCGTAGGAATAGTGAAATTTTTGGCTATACCGCTGGCATATATTTTACTTAAGTCAGGTTATTCGCTTTATGTGGCAGTGGCGGTTTTTGTAGGGGTAGAAGCGATAAATTATTTTATGCGTTTGTATTTTGCTCACAAGTTGCTCCAATTGCAAGTAAAAGATTTTTTGTTTAGTGTCACAGCGCGTTTGTTGCTTTCTTTTGTCATAATTATTGGAATTCTTTATTATGTAAAAGGTTTTTTCTATATAGGTTTTCATCGTTTGGTAATTGTATCAGTTCTGAGTTCCGTTTTGTGGATAGTATCTCTAAAAATGTTGATATTGACAAAAGATGAATTTGCGAAAGTGAAAAATGTATTGATAAGTTTTTTGTTGCGAAAATTGAATAAAACAGAATGAGAATTTTACTATTGTCGTTTATGGTTTCGCCGTATAGAGGCTCAGAATTTTCGGTTGCTTGGAATTATATTACAGAAATGTCTAACCAACACGAAATCTTTGTGATATATGGTACTTCGGGAGATAAAACGCTCGAAGATTTTGGAAATACAAGCGAAATGCAAAATTGGCTTAAAAGCAATTCGATAGAAAATGTTCATTTTATTGATGTTCACATAAATCGCAATTGGTGGATAAAATTCAATATATCACTTTTCAAGTACAACGATGTTTTGCCTTATTATATTGTTTATAAGCATTGGCACAAAGAGGCGTACCGAAAGGCGAAAGAAATTGTAGAGAACGAGGAAATAGAAGTGATTCATTATTTGAACCCAATAGGATTTAAGGAGCCAGGATATTGTTGGAAAATAAAAAATGTTCCGTATGTGTGGGGACCAATGTTGGCTGTAGAAAATCGCCCATTGTCGTTGTTGAAAATATTGGGTTTCAAGGAGAAAATAAATATTTTGGCACGAAGAATAATTCACAATACCGCATTTGTTTTTTCACCAAGAGTGCGAAAGGCTATAAAACGTGCTGATGTTATTTTTTCTGCTACACCCAATACGCAAAAAATGTTGCACAAGCATTATGCGAAGAATAGTGTGTATCTGCCCGAAAATGGTATTCGGCAGATGTTTGTAACGAAACCAATAAATTACGAGGAGTGTCAGACGCTTAATTTGATTTGGGTTGGGCGCATAGTTGAGCAAAAAGGATTGCGAATTTTGATAGATTCGTTGGCAAGGATTAAAGAGGAAAATTGGCATCTTTCGGTTTGTGGTGATGGACAAGAAAAAGAAAAGTTAATGCGATTGTCAACCCAATATGGCATTGACGCAAAAATAGATTTTTACGGAAATTTACCTCGAGAAGAGGTGCAAAAACATTTTGAAAGATCGCATTTGCATATTATTTCATCGTTGGGCGAGGCTACTTCTACAGTATTGTTTGAGGCAATGTCTTGGGGAGTGCCTACGATGACGCTCAACCATTGTGGTATGAGTGGAGTTGTTTGCGAAAAATGTGGCATCAAAATTCCGATAAAGTCGTACGAACAAGTAGTGTGCGATATGGCTATGAATATTCAGAATTTGATAAAAAATCCTAAAATTGTAGGACAATTATCGGCTGGCGTATTGGAATGCAAGCAAAACTTTATGTGGAGAAATCGCATAAATATTTATAACGAAGTTTTTGAAAAATTGAAATGAATTATTTGTTGCTTGACAAGCCAGAGAATTTTGATACTGCATTTATTGCAAAAAAATCGAAAGTGCCATTGGTGGAATTTTATACCAAACGTACAAAACCTGTTTTGTTGGGTATGTTATGTGCTTGTGTGAAATTGTTGTTCAAGAGTAAAAAGAATGATACCATAATTTGTTGGTACGATTTTCAGGCAGTAATGTGTTGGTGGTTGTGTAAAATGTTTTTTGCCGAAAGAAAAATTATTTGTATCAATCTGCTTTTGAAACAAAAAACCACTATAAAAAATCGCATCACGACGTTATTGTATAAGAAAGCACTACTTTCTACGAATTTCGTAGCAACAGTCACATCTATTGAGTATGGCGAATGGTTAAACGAAAAACTTGGAATTTCGGTAAAATATACTTTGTTGCGTGATGTTTTTCACGAGTATTATATTCCGAACGACTTAGCACAATCAGAAGGTTATGTGTTTTGTGGCGGTAATAGCGAGCGAAATTGGGATTTGATGTATGAAGTGGCAAAAAAAATGCCACAAATTGAGTTTGTTTTTGTGATGTCGGGTGCAACGTACGAACATTATAAAAATTGTCAATTAGATAATGTACACTTGTTTGGGGAAATGCCAATGGTGGATTTTATGGGAAAAATCTATCGTTCGCAAATTGTCTGCTTCCCACTTTGTACAGAAGCACCCGCTGGACTGACAGTTATGATTTCTGCTGCAACGAATGAGAAATTTATTATTATGACGGATACGCCAACAACTCGTGGATATATTGATGAAGAACGAGGAATGTTGCTTGACAATAATGTTGAAGTATGGACAAATGCTATAAAAAAGTATTTTGGAAATCAAGCTGAAATGCAGATGAAAGCAAAAAACTTTTCTGTATTTTTGAAGAAAGAATGTTCCGAAGAAAAATTTGTGTCAATTTTGGATAAATTGATTGAGAGCAATGAGAATACTGATTGTAAATAAATTTTATTATCCTCGTGGTGGCGATTGTGTGGCTTCGCTAAATTTGGAAAAACTTCTAAAAGAGAAAGGTCACGAAGTCGCTTTTTTTTCAATGCAATATCCCGAGAATATTTATTCGGAATATGAAAAATATTTTGCCAACGAAGTAAATTTTTCAGGAGGATTTGGGGCTAAAATTAAAGCAGCGAAACGAATTTTTGGTTGCGGAGATATTAAAGAAACATTTGCCCAAATACTGAACGATTTCAAACCAGATGTTGTTCATCTTCAAAATGTTCATTCGTACATTTCGCCTGTTGTAGCCAAGTTGGCAAAAGATTTTGGTTGTCGTGTGGTGTGGACTTTGCACGATTATAAATTGCTTTGTCCTTCGTATGGTTGTTTGTGCCACGGTAAACCTTGCGAACTTTGTTATTCGAAGAAATTTCACGTTGTGAAAAATCGTTGTATGAAAGGTTCGCTTGTGGCAAGTGTTTTGGCTTGGCTCGAAGCAAAAAAGTGGAACAGAAAAACATTGCAAAAATATGTTGATGTGTTTGTTTGCCCAAGTGAATTTATGGCAAGCAAAATGCGTCAAGGAGGTTTCTCTTCCGAAAAACTTGTAGTAATTTGCAATTTTGCCGAAAAAAAAGAGAAAAAAACAAATTCTTGCAGAGAAAAAAAATATTGCTATGTAGGTAGGTTGTCGTCGGAAAAAGGTGTGGAAACATTATTGAAGGTGGCTTCAGAACTTCCGTACAAATTAAAATTGGCAGGTGATGGCCCTCTTGATGAGCAATTAAAGAAAAAATACAAACAGAACGAAAATATCGAATTTTTAGGTAGAATTGATTTTGAGCAAGTAACGAATTTATTATCTTCGGCGTCTTTTTCCGTAATGCCGTCGGAGTGTTACGATAATAATCCGTTGGGCGTGATAGAGTCGTTGTGTATAGGTACGCCTGTGCTTGGGGCAAATATTGGTGGAATACCAGAGTTGATTAGTTCAAATAACGGAATGCTTTTTGAGAGTGGAAATGCCACTGATTTAAAATTGAAAATTGAACAAATGTTTTCAAACAGTTTTGATAATGAAAAAATAAAAGGAGAATCTCAAATTCGGTTTGATGAAAATTTGTATTATGAAAAACTGATGAAAGTATATGTAAAGATATGAAAATGAATAATAACATACCAAATCCTACCGATGCGAGTATCATTCTTACTTATCGTTGTCCGATGCGGTGTAAGATGTGCAATATCTGGGCAAATCCTACAGAAAAAGAAAAGGAGATAAAAGCGGAAAATTTGCGTTCGCTTCCACAACTTAAATTCATAAATCTTACAGGTGGTGAACCGTTTATTCGTGAAGATCTTGCCGAAATAGTGGAAGAATGTTATCGGCACACAAATCGAATTGTTATCTCAACTTCTGGTTGGTACGATGAGCGTGTAGTTGCTTTGGCAAAGCAATTTCCACAAATTGGAATTAGAATAAGCATCGAAGGTTTGGCGCAAAAAAATGACGAACTTCGTGGCAGAGAAGGTGGTTTTGATAAAGGACTTCGCACATTGAAAACTCTTAAGGCGATGGGACTGAAAGATATTGGTTTTGGTTGTACGGTATCGAATAACAATTCGGCTGATATGCTTGAACTTTACAAACTATCGTTGTCGTTGGATATGGAGTTTGCTACGGCGGCTTTTCACAATTCATATTATTTTCATAAAGATGACAATGTGATAACAAACAAGTCGGAAGTTTGCGCAAATTTCGAAAAACTCATCAATTTGCAACTCAAAGAAAAGCATCCAAAATCTTGGTTTCGTGCTTATTTCAACATGGGTCTTATTAACTATATAGAAGGAAATAGAAGATTGTTGCCTTGCGAGGCGGGAACAACAAATTTTTTCATCGAGCCGTATGGCGACGTTTATCCTTGCAACGGATTGGAAGAAAAATTTTGGAAAGAAAAGATGGGTAATATTTTTGAAACGCCTGATTTTATGTCAATTTGGACAAGTGAACAAGCCGAAAGTGTAAGAGAAAAAGTTCGAAATTGCCCCAAAAATTGTTGGATGGTGGGAACTGCCTCTCCCGTGATGCACAAATATGTGAAGTATCCTGCACAATGGGCAATAAAAAATAAATTGAGAAGTTTGCTTGGTAAATCCGTTTGTTTGGACAAAACTGTTTATAATTTGTAATTCGATGCGAATTGTAGTAACTGGTACACGAGGAATACCCAATGTAATGGGAGGTGTAGAAACACATTGCGAGGAACTTTTCCCGTGCGTTGTTTCTAAAAGTGGTATTGATGTTACTGTAATTAGAAGGACTAATTATACAAATGATTCGCTTACGGAATACAATGGCGTAAAACTGCATAACATAAATGCACCCAAACGAAAATCTTTTGAGGCAATTGTGCATACCATAAAAGCTGTATTTTATGCAAAATTTAAGGTAAAAGCGCAAATTGTACATATTCACGCTATTGGACCTGCTTTGGTCGCTCCATTGGCAAGAATTTTAGGATTAAAAGTCGTTTTTACGCATCACGGACCAGATTATGACCGTGAAAAATGGGGATTTTCTGCTAAAATGATGTTAAAATTGGGCGAACGTATGGGATGTGTTTTTGCGAATAAAGTAATAGTTATTTCGGAAACTATTCAGAAACTCATTGAGCAAAAATATCATCGTTATGATACTTGCTTGATTTACAATGGCGTACCGAAACCTACGTTTGTAGAAAATTCTCAATATTTGGCAGAATTAGGTCTTGAAAAGCAAAAATACATTTTGGCGACGGGTCGGTTTGTGCCAGAAAAGAATTTTCATCAATTGATAGAAGCGTACAAATATCTTCATAGCGAAGAATACAAATTGGTCATTGCAGGTGATGCCGATTTTGAAGATGATTATTCGCAAAAACTAAAAAAACAAGCAACAGAAAATGGAGTCGTGCTGACGGGTTTTGTGAAAGGAGAAAAATTGTTTTCTTTGTTGACAAATGCAGTATGTTTCGTTTTGCCATCGTCGCACGAGGGATTGCCAATTTCATTGCTCGAAGCGATGAGTTACGGATTGCCTGTTTTGGCAAGTGATATTCCTGCAAATTTGAATGTAAAATTACCCGAAGAAGACTATTTCCGTTGCGGTAATATAAACGACCTAACCGAAAAACTCAAGCAAAAACTTTCAAAATCATTTGCTCGTCAATCGTACGATTTGTCGTTGTACAATTGGGATAAAATATCGGAACAAACAATAGAGGTTTACAAAATGATAGTGTAGCCAACGCCAATTTCCTTATTGTTGTTTGTACGTATAGAAGTAATTGCTTCTAATGATTTTGTCAGAAAGTTCGTATGCTTTTTCCTCTGTTATTGATCGATTTTTTGTTGCTTCATTATTCAATAAATTAACGCCAAATCCTTTCCAATAATAATTTTCACATTCCATCAAATGAAGTATTGTTGGGTATATGTCCATTTGATAGCAAGTTTCTTGTATGGTTGTGTGTTTGTCGATTTTAGGAGAATGTATAATGAGTGGTATGTGAGGATTGGTAATATTATATTTCCAGTTGTATTTCTTGCACAAATCGCTCATTTTCTTTCTACTATCGTCAGGGAATACTTTGTGGTCGGCGGTAATAATAATATTGGAATTGCTGAAATTGGAGGAAATTTCTGTGATGAAAATTTGTAATCCTTCGTCCATATAATTGAAAGATTTGATATAATTTGCCATGTCTTTAGGCATTTCGTTTGGAAGGATAATCTTACTGCTATCAGCAAAAGAATTGAATGGCATGTGAGTCGAAACAGTGATTATTTGTGCCGAAGTATATCCATTTTTCAAAACATTTGTAGCATTTTTGAATAGTATTTTGTCGGAATCTTCAAAGCAGAATGTGGTATCGTAATGATAGGCTTTGCTCATAACGTTTTGATTCCACACGTCAATAGGGTGTGGAAGAATAGTAGCCTTTTTACCATCAATATTTTCCATAATAGATGGGTAAATGTTTTGTGCGTAATTCATACATGCTACGCCTTCATTCAAAGGTAAAAGTCCAGTATTGATTATCATTTGTCCATCGGCAGAATTTCCCGCTTTTGTTTGAGATTTTATGTCGGGCACGAATAACGTGTTGTTAGATTGGATTAAGCCATATAAATTTGGCATAATTTCTGGTTGTATTACCCAACTTTCAAGACTTTCAACAATGATGATTATCAGTTTATTATCGGTGTGTGTTTCCTCTCTAAAGCAGATTAATTTGTCTATTTCTTTTTGTTCTTTATCGGTTAGTTTTATTAAATTCTTCTTTTTTAATTCAAAAGGGATACGAACAGCAGAATGGAAAATAGAAGTCATTTGTGCTTCGTATGTGTTTGAAATATCCGGCTCAGCAAAAGGATAAAAGTGCGATGGCTTTATTGAGTCAGAAAATTTGATGAAGTCTTTTGCTTGTTTTGATTTTATATAGCAGATAGAAGAAAAGGCGAGTGCACTAATAACAAATAAAAATGCTGATGTCGAAATTCCAAAAAATGTTAGAAGTAAACGCTTTTCTTGTTTGTGTCGCATTCTGAGAATAAATATGTACAGTATGATTGTTGGAATGAAAAACAATATATCTTGTATGCGTAGAAGAAAAAATACGCTGCTCACAAAACCTTTTAAATTACCCGTCATAGAAATGGCATACGCATCGATAACAAGATTGTTGTTTCTAAAGTAAAGTGTGTTTGCCAAACACCAAATTGCAAAGATGAAAGAAAAAACTATAGCCCACCATCTTCTTTGTGATAAAAACACAAAAGATGCGATAAATAACGGGAAACAAAAAGGGCATACATACGTAGAGATGAATGTTGTAGGGTGTTGCCAAAATGGGAATATAAAATCAGCATCAAAACAAATTCTCCTAAACAACATACATTGTGCCACCATAGAAAGTAGGAAAATGATGAAAAAAGAGAATTTATGTGTGGTTTGCTTATTTTTATAATTCATCTTTCAAGAATTTTCCTGTGTATGACTTGGGGTTGGATGCTATTTCTTCTGGCGTACCAATTGCTACTATTTTTCCACCTTCGGCACCACCTTCTGGACCTATATCAATAATGTGGTCGGCTGCTTTTATCACGTCAAGGTTATGCTCAATTACAAGCACTGTGTTGCCTTTGTCAACCAATTTCTGCAACACGTCCAATAAAATTCTGATGTCTTCGAAATGCAGTCCTGTAGTTGGTTCGTCAAGTATGTAAATCGTTTTTCCCGTGTCGCGTTTCGATAGTTCTGTAGCCAATTTCACGCGCTGACTTTCACCGCCAGAAAGGGTGGTCGATGATTGTCCAAGTTTCACGTATCCAAATCCTACGTCTTGCAAAACTTTTATTTTGTTGAGGATAGTTGGAATATTTTCAAAAAATTCTACCGATTGGTTGATGGTCATATCTAGCACGTCGGCAATGGACTTTCCCTTGTAGCGCACTTCCAATGTCTCGCGATTGTATCGTTTACCCAGACAAGTTTCGCAAGGTACCATTACATCGGGTAAGAAATTCATTTCCACTACTTTATATCCGTTGCCTTTGCAAGTTTCGCATCGTCCGCCTATAGCGTTAAACGAAAATCTTCCTGGTTTATAACCTCGAATTTTTGCTTCGGGCAAGTTTACGAAAAGCGAGCGAATGTCAGCAAATACGCCTGTGTACGTGGCAGGATTACTTCTTGGCGTACGTCCTATTGGTGATTGGTCAACTTCCACCACTTTGTCAATATTTTCAAGTCCTTCTACACTGTCGTACGCCAAAGGGTCTTGTAGCGATTTGTAGAAATGTTGACTTAAAATAGGATAGAGCGTGTCGTTTATCAAAGTCGATTTGCCACTTCCAGAAACACCCGTTACGCAAATGAATGTGCCGAGTGGAAATGTAACATCAATATTTTTTAGGTTGTTGCCACGTGCACCTTTTATCGTAAGGAATTTTCCGTTGCCTTTTCTATGTCTCGATGGGTCAATCTTTTTCGTTCCGTTGAGGTATTGTGCAGTCATTGTACCCGATTTTACAATTTCTTCGGGTGTACCAGCAAACACTACATTTCCACCTTGCCGTCCAGCGCGAGGTCCCATATCTATCACATAATCAGCGGCCAACATCATATCTTTGTCGTGTTCTACCACGATGATAGAATTTCCATTATCACGCAGTTTTTTCAAAGAATCAATAAGCCGAATATTGTCGCGTTGGTGCAGACCGATGCTTGGCTCATCAAGTATATAAAGAACGTTTACAAGTTGCGAACCAATTTGTGTGGCTAACCTAATGCGCTGACTTTCGCCTCCCGAAAGCGACATCGACGATCTATCAAGCGAAAGGTATCCTAACCCGACATCCAATAAAAATTGCAAGCGCGAAAGGATTTCTTTCAAAATTTCGTCGGCTATTTGGTGTTGCTTTTCGCTCATACTTTTAGGCGCATCTTTTAGCCATTTCATTAGCGACGAGATGTCCATTTTTGCTAATTCGGCAATATTTTTGCCGTTTATCTTGAAGTGGAGTGATTCTTTGCGCAGTCGTTGCCCACCACATTCTGGACAAATGGTAGTTTTAATGAATTGTTCTGCCCATTTTTGCTCGGTGGCAGATGCAGAATCTTCATTTTGCAACGAGATGTATTTTATGACGCCTTCATAATTAACGAAATAACTTGTTGTGCCGAGCGATTCGTTTCTCACTTTTAGATCATCGTCTGTGCCGTAAAGAATATCGTTCAGTGCCTCTTCTGGAATCTCTTTTATGGGTGTCTTCAGTTTGAAATCGTATTTTTCGGCTATTGCTTCTATTTGACAAAAAATCGTATTTTTCTTGTATTTCCCTAAAGGCGTGATTCCGCCGTCGTAGATGCTAATATTGTCATCGGGAATGATTTTCGACAAATCTACTTGGTTGGTATAACCCAAACCTTTACATTTTGTACAATAACCGTGTGGCGAGTTGAAAGAGAAATTATGTGGCGAAGGCTCGGGGTACGAAAGTCCAGTAGTCGGGCACATCAACGTGCGACTATAGTGTTTAATTTCGTTGGTTTCTTTGTCCTGAATCATTACAATGCCATTGCCTTGCTTCATAGCCATACGCAACGATTCTAATATTCGCTGTTCGTCGCGGTCGTTCACCAAGAGCCTATCTATCACTATTTCAATGTCGTGCATTTTGTAACGGTCCAGTTTCATTTGTGGACGAATGTCTTGAATTTCGCCATCGACACGCACGTACAAATATCCTTTTTTTCGTATTTGTTCAAATAGTTCGCGATAATGTCCTTTTCTCCCACGTACAACGGGTGCAAGAATAAAAACTTTTCTTCCCTTAAATTTTTCTTTGATTAACTGTACAATACTTTCTTCGGTGTATTTCACCATTTTCTCGCCTGTGTTGTACGAGAAAGCGTCGGCAGCGCGTGCGTATAGCAAACGAAGAAAATCGTACACTTCGGTAGTTGTGCCAACCGTAGAACGTGGATTTTTATTGGTGGTTTTTTGTTCAATAGAAATTACTGGGCTCAGACCTGTTATTTTGTCCACATCTGGTCGCTCCATATTACCAAGAAAACTGCGTGCGTATGCCGAAAATGTTTCGATGTATCTGCGTTGTCCTTCTGCAAAAAGTGTGTCGAAAGCCAATGAAGATTTTCCGCTCCCACTCAGTCCTGTAATTACGCTAAGCGTGTCGCGAGGTATGGTTACATCTATGTTTTTGAGGTTGTGTACGCGTGCACCAAGCACTTCAATGCAGTTGTGTGTTTTGGTGGGGTCTTCGCTTTTTTTCATCTTGGTACAATTAACTTGCAAAGATACTAAAAAAATCATTAGTGTCCACTAAAAAA
>DCHK01000019.1 GCA_002315615.1 Bacteroidales bacterium UBA1754
GAGGAGATAGGGAGGTGTTAGGGAGGAGATACAAAGGAAGCAGAGCTTCAATCAATAATTAATTTTGAAGAAAAATGCATAGCTATCTTGCATTGTATCAGCGAGTTAGATGGAATTTTAATTTACAACTACTTGATTATCAGCATTTTATTTTCATTCCTTCGGTATTGGTTCGGGATTCCTTCGGTATTCCTTCGGTATTGGTTCGGTATTGGTTCGGGATTGGTTCGGGATTGCTCCCAGATTCTTTTGGCTTTGTTTTGAATTGTTCTGAATTGTTTTGGAATTAGTTCGGGTTTTGTTCGGGATTGACTCGTAGCTCGTAGCTATTATGTCGTGCTTTCAGCACTCTTTACTTTTCACTGTAAACTCTTTTACTAAAAAATCACTTCTTTTTTGTAAAGTGTAAAATTTTGTATACATTTACGAGATTTTTATATTGCGAAAAAATGGGTATTTTGCTCGTTTTCAGTAAGTAAAGAATAAAAATAACCTTAAATAAATACAAAATGAAAAAGATTTCTTCTTTGAAAGTTATCTTGTCACTTGCATTATCGGCACTTGTCGGCACGCTGTCAGCACAGACTTGGCAGTTGGTGACACCTGCTTTTGAGCAGACCGAGACGGTGGTGGCAGGATACGTAGTCGAACCGAGTTCGTTTTCGAATCAGAACGACGTGGCAGCAGAGGTGCAAACTATGCTGAACAATCTCAACAATTGTGGTGGCGACACCGAGGACCAAGGTCACGGTGGTGGAGTGCTCTACTTCAAAAGCGGTCACTACAAATTCCGCAGTCAAATCAGTGTGCCTAAGGGCGTTACTATCCGTGGTGATTGGCAAAAGCCAGTCAAAGGGCAGTCGCTCGACAAGGGTGCTGTGTTTGAGGTGTATGTAGGTGCTAATAAAACAGATCAAGGCGATGCTTTTATCAAACTTCACTCTGGCGCATCTGTACACGGCATCACATTCTGGTATCCAGAGCAGACAAGCTATGCCAATCCTACACCTTACTCTCACACTATCCTTTTGGGTAAAGGTTACGGTTGGAGTGCCGAGTTCAACTTTGTGCGCAACGTAACATTCGTCAACGCTTATTCTGGTATTTATTACCAAGACGATGGTGGTACTTGTCCTAATGTAAATGGCGTGTATGGTACTCCTATGGTTCGTGGTGTGGAAATTGACAACATCGTGGATATAGGCCGTTTGGATAAATTGGATTTCTCTCCAGACTATTGGATAAATTCTGGTTTTACAGGTGCTCCTACTGGTGCTAATGCAACATCATTCAAAACTTGGTTGCGTAATAATGGTGTCGGTGTCATTATGCGTCGTAACGACTGGTCGTACACTTGTTATCTTACTGTAGAGGGTTATAACAAAGGTTTTTATTCTACTGAGTGTAAGAAAGATACCGACTCTGCTACGCCAAATGGACATAATTACGGATTCTCTTTCAAGGATTGTAAATATGGTCTTTATCACGATGGACGAATGGGCGAGGGTGTAATGTTTACCAACGTAACCATCGATGCTTGCGATTATGGTTGCTATGCTTCCGAAGTTTCAGGTGGTACACTTCAGTTGCTCGGTTGGGAATTCAACAATCAAGGAACTGATAAAATTGATATTTATGTCGATCCAAAATCTGGTTCAAAAGTTCATTTGCAACAATCAACTATCAATAGCGGTCGTTTGGTTATAAACGGAGGCTCTTTTGCTGCTATCGACAATAAGTTCAATAACAACGCTCCACAAGTGGAACTTAACAAAAACTCTCGTGGCGTGTTGCTTGGCAATACTTGGAAAAACGCTCGTAATATTTCAGAAAAAAATGCGTTCGAAAACTCTATCGACGATACGTCGCTTGGTTTGAAGGCGTTGCCAACCTATACGCAATTCACCGAACGCAATACAAAACCTACAGGTACTTATTTTGAAGTAGTAAACCCTGGTAGTAAAGATCGCTTCAATGTAGGAAACGACAAAACAAGTGATATAAATGCAGCTCTTCAACGTGCAAAAAATGCTGGTGGTGGTATTGTATTCCTTCCTCCAGGACACTATAAAATTGAAGGACAAATTGTGATTCCAAGTGGCGTTGAGTTGAAAGGTTCTACCGATGTAGGTACATTCCCACTTGGACCAGGTTCTTATTTGGATGTGTACAACAGAAATAGTGTTGCCGTATTGATGAAAGCTAACAGTGGAATTCGTGGCGTGCATTTTGACTATCCTGAACAAGTACGTTGCACTGTAATTCCTAACAATGTGATAGATTTCCCATTCACTATAAAAGGCGATGGCGACAATATTTATATTGTAAATGTAGGTACACGTTGTAGCAATCGTGGTGTCGATTTGGCTGGTTGCAACAATTTTTACATCAATTATTTGACGGGATATTTCTTCCGCGAAGGTGTGAATGTGAAAAATTCAAGCAACGGCATCATTGCCAATATGCAATGTAATACACAGGTCTATAACAATGGTTACGAAACCAAGTATGGTCAATTCCCTAACTCACAATCGGATGGTTGTGCAGCATCTACCGACCCTTACGCATACAACTCGAAGAATTTGAACTTCCTTACAATGGAATCGGTTACTGACATTTTCTTGTATAACGACTTCAACTACAATACGTTGAATGGTATTATTTTCAAGGATAATGTTTCTGGTAAAGCAATAGGTTTTGCTCTCGATGACGACCGTACGGGACTTTATCTCGATGGTAACAACATCAAATTTGAGTTTGTCAATTTGCAGTGCGTAGCATTGGAACGTAACGGTGCAGACCCTAAGCAGTCTTCTTACATTACTGCTACAAGTAATTATGGTGCAAATAGCGAAATCACACTTTTTGGCTCAGACTATTGGGGAAATTCTACTTTGGCTGCTGTTCAAATGGATAGTGGTGCTGCAGGTACTATAAACCTTTACGAAAGCAACTTTATGCAGATAAATTCTGGAGATGCTTTCAAAGTAAATGGTGGTACGCTGAATATAATCAACTCAACTATTGCTTCGCCAAGTGGTGATTTGGTGAAACAATCGGGTAGTGGCAAAGTGAATATTATCGGTTCGTTTGCCAATGTAACAGGAAATCCAACTACTAATAAGTACAACTCTCAAGCCGGAAAGGCAAGCGATAAAGTGTCAATCGACCGTAGCGGTTGGACAGTAATTGCTTCGTATAGCAATGGTGGAGACAATACCAACGAGGCTAAAAAAGCAATTGATGGAAATACTTCTACCAGTTGGACTTCGGGTTGGCAAAGTCAAGGCACAGGTCAAGGCGAAGTTTGGTTCAAAGTGGATATGGGCAAAGCAACCGAGATTAACGAAATTATGCTCGAATATTCAAATGCTCCAAACGATGGTCCACAAACCTATCAGTTGCAAGTGTCGAACGACGGAAATAATTGGAATACAGTGGCTTCTGGTAACGGTGGTAGTAATTTGACAATTATAGAATTTGATAAACAAAACGTCAGATATTTCCGAGTAGTAAAACCTGCAAGTACAAAGTCTAACTTCTGGGCTATTTATGAACTCTATGCGTTCAATATGGACGAATCGAAACCTTCGGGTCAATTGTCGCCATACGGCGGTACTCGTTGGGCAATACCAGGAACTATACAAGCCGAAAACTTCGATAATGGTGGCGAAGGTGTTGCCTACCACGACAACGAAGTCGCAAATCAGGGTGGTTACTATCGTACCGACGAAGGCGTTGACTTGGGCAATGGCGGAACTGGATACAACATTGGTTGGACAAACAATGGCGAATGGACAAAATACTCTGTAACTGTTTCAGCAGCAGGAAATTATACACTCAAAGCAAGCGTGTCTTCTGATGCGGCAGCCGCAGGTTCATTCTCTGTAGCATTCGACGATGTAGATGTAACTGGCAATATCGCTGTTCAATCTACGGGTTGGGGCAATTATGTAGATGTAGAAAAAACAGGTATTTCACTCACTGCTGGCGATCATATAATGACTTTCAACTGCAAAGGTGGAATGAATATCGACTATTTTACATTTACAAAAGAAGCAGGTGCAAATACTCCATTTAATGGTCCACACAATATTTACGATGGTGCAGTGCTCGAAGCCGAAGACTTTGATAATGGTGGCGAAGGCGTTGCATATCACGACCAAGAAGTAGGACACCAAAATGCAGGTCAAACAATTGTTTACCGAGACAATGTAGATGTTGAAATAGAAACCTACTCGGCAGGAAACTATAATATTGGTTTCACAAATGAAGGTGAATGGTTGTTGTACACCATCAATGTAACACAAGAAGGAAAATATACCATTAAGGCTAATGCTGCTTCTGGAAATACCAATGGAAAATACGCTTTCGAACTCGATGGCAAATCAGTTGGTTTGGTAACAAGCGTGCCAAATACTGGTGGTTGGAGTACTTGGCAAGATGTTTCTACCGAAGGTATTGACCTTACAGCAGGCACACACCAATTGAAATGGTACACATACGGAGGTATGAACTTGAATAAGTTCACTTTCGCTCGTACTGGCGACATTGGTGGCGGTGGTAGCGGTGATACAAAAGAGATGTATAATCCTTTGTTTACAGAATTCTCATCTCCACTTTATACAGGAGCAGGAACGGGACATATGTACACAGCCGACCCTTCAGCTCACGTATTCAACGATGTGTTGTATGTATATGCTTCGCACGATATGGAACCAGCTTTGGGTTGCGACCGTATGGACCGCTACCATATCTTCTCTACTACCGATATGAAGAATTGGACCGACAACGGCGAAATCTTTGGTTCGGGTGATGTTTCGTGGGGACGTTCTGAAGGTGGATTTATGTGGGCACCAGATTGTGCTTACAATCCAAACAACAAGACATACTACTACTATTTCCCACACCCATCAGGAACAGATTGGGGTGCAACTTGGAAAATTGGTATTGCAACAAGTAAAGATCCTGCCAAGAACTTTACTGTTCAAGGATACATCAGTGGTTTGGAATCGTTGATAGACCCTTGCGTGTTTGTCGATGACGATGGTCAACCTTACATTTACCACGGTGGTGGCGGTCGTTGTATGGGAGGTAAACTCGACAAGAACGATTGGACAAAATTGGATGGTACAATGACTAAAATGGAAGGTTTGAATGACTTCCACGAAGCAACTTGGGTACATAAATACAATGGCAAATACTATTTGTCATACGCCGATAACCACGGCGACGATGGTAACCAATTGAAATATGCAATGTCAGATTCTCCTCTTGGACCTTGGACATCAATGGGCGTATTCCTTTATGCAACTGGTTGCGATACAAGCCACGGTTCTATCGTGGAATACAAAGGTCAATGGTATGCATTCTACCATACATCGAATGCGTCAGGCGAATACAACTTACGTTCGGTATGTTTCGATAAATTGTATTACAATGCCGATGGTTCTATTCAAGTGGTTAAAAACTGGGGCGAACCATACAACGGAACTCATACTATTGCAGTTAAGAATAACACAACAGATATTGCATTGAAACTCGAAGCAGAAGATTTCAACACAGGTTCACATTATGGATATTGGGATAAAACAACAGGAAATGCAGGAGGTAAATATCGTACTGATGTAAATGTTGACATCAACTCGAATGGTGGAGTTACTTATATTGAAAATATGCAAAAAGGCGAATGGTTGCGTTATACAATCAATGCCGAAAAAGCAGGTAACTACGATATTGACTTCTATGTGGCTTCTGGTAATGCCGATGGTAAGTTCCACGTAAGTGTAAACGGTACTAAGAAATCGAGCGAAATCTCTGTTCCAAACACTGGCGGTTGGACAACTTGGCAAAAAGTTACTGTTGCCAACATTCCACTCAAAGCAGGCGAACAATATATTGATATTCGTATCAATGGCGCATTCAACTTCGATCGTATGGAAATTCGCAATGCACAACCATACAAAGGAACTCCATACAATGGTCCTCACAATATTTATAACAATGCGGTACTCGAGGCCGAAGACTTTGATAATGGTGGTCAGGGGGTAGCATACTACGATACCGACGACGAAAATAAAGCAGGTGCATATCGTACCGATGTAGGTGTGGATATTGAAACCTCAGCAGGAAGCACCCATATCAGTTGGACAAGCGGTGGCGAATGGACTAAATACACAATGAATGTAACCGAAGCAGGCACTTATGACATAGATGTGCGTGTATCAACTGGTAATGGTGCAAGCGGAACACTTTCGCTCACTATTGATGACGTGTATGAATATCCTTCAGTAGGTACAACTACTGCCGATTGGAGCACATACACTACCATCACAGTGAAGAATGTAACATTGACCACTGGCACACACTATTTGACAATGACTATTGGTGGCAATATCAATGTGGATAAATATACATTCAAGAAAACGTCTGGCGAAGTAATTACCATTACTGGCGTAACTGTAAATGGCGCACCTTCGGGTAGCGTAACTGTTGGCAATAGCGTAACCCTTACGGCTACCGTTACGGGTACTGGTGGAACTATTCCTCAAACTGTAAATTGGTCGTCAAGCAATGCCAATATCAAGGTGAACAATGGCGTAGTAACTGCTACTGCTGCTGGAACTGCTACTATTACAGCAACATCTACAGCGGATAATAGCAAGAAGGGAACTGCTTCTATTACATTTGTGGCTGGCAATATTCCTGTGGAAAGTGTACAAATTGGTGCAACTTCAAACAAAGTTTTGGTAGGCGGACAAGTAACACTTTCTGCAACTATTACTCCAAATAATGCTACAAATAAAAATGTAACATATTCGGTTGTGAGCGGTCCTGGTACTGTCAATGGAGACAAGTTGTCGGCAACGGGTACCGGTACGATAGTGGTAAAAGTTACAACACAAGATGGTAACAAAACTTCTCAAATGTCTATTACCGCTACCGACTGCGATGCAACTGGTGCAGTTGACCTTGTGGTAGAAGATATCGACTGGTATCCACGCAATATGATTAACAATGGCGAGCACGTAACATTTGTTATTACCGTTAAAAACCAAGGTGGAACAGCATTGTCTAAAGATTCAAAACTTGGTGTTTTGATTCAGATGGATGGCGCAGAAAATTATGTTGCCAATTCAAACACTTATATTTGGAGCGATTACTACAAGAGCAACAATCTTCCAGCGGACATCCAGCCTTGTGGTACAATGATTCTCGAAACAAATGGAGGTGATTGTGGCACAGACGTAGGTTACTGGACGGCAACAACCAATGGTAGTCACTCAGTTAAGGCTTGGGTAGATGATGGTAATATAATTGCAGAGTCTAATGATAACAACAATACATTAACCAAGACTTTAATCGTAGGAACTCCTACCGATGTGGAAGAAGTAGCGAGCGAAGGTCTTTCTATTAAAGTGGAAGGCAAAACGGTGAAAGTTTCTGGTGCCGAAATTGGCGACAACATCACAGTGTTCTCAATTCTTGGTGTGAAAGAAATTAGTTTCAAAGCAAAAGAAAAAGTTGAGACGATAGAGTTGCCTGCTGGTGTTCACGTAGTTCGTGTTGCCAACAAAGTGGCAGAAAAAGTATTGATTGCAAAATAATTGGTATTCAGTACTTATTAAATGGTTGGTGCGGAAAGTATTATTGCTTTTCGCACCAATCGTTTTTTTTGCTATAATTGAGAGTAATAAACGCCTATTATTCAAACTCCACCAGTTCGCAAGGTGAAGTGCGAGGCAGAATGGTGATGTTGATGTTTTTGCCACAAAGTTTTTGCGATATGCACTGGTATGCAATTTCTGGAGTGTTGCTATGGCTACTGAGGTGACACAAAAAAACGTGTGTAAGTCTTTCGTCGCAATTCTCGGCAATGAAATTGGCGGTTTCGTCGTTGCAAAGATGCCCATATTTGCCTGCAATGCGTTCTTTCAGAAAATCTGAATAATCGTTATTTTCCAGCATTTGCAAGTCGTAATTAGATTCTATCACAAGTATATTTGCTTCTTTGAAGTGTTTTGCTTGTGTTTCTTCTATATGTCCAAGGTCGGTTGCAATGACAAATTGCTTGCCATCGTAAGATATGTGGTAACCTACGTTGTCGTGTCCGTCGTGTGGCACTTCAAAAGCCTCTATTGTGAAATCTCGCACTTGTACAGGAACGCCTTTCTCAATAAAATTTCTGCCTTCAAACAATTTTCCTTTTACGCGATAATTATGGTTGATACCATCGAAAATGGTTTCGGTAGTGAATATTGGCAGGTGATAAACCTCGCTGAAAGGAAGTACGCCTTTTATGTGGTCGTAGTGGTCGTGGGTGATAAATACGCCCATAATGTTTTCTGTAGAAAGACCAATTTCCTTCAATCGTTTTTTCAGCACGCGTGGTCCAATGCCCGCATCAATTAAAATGCCGTAGTTCGTATTGCCAAGAAAATAGCAGTTGCCATCGCTGCCACTCGAAAAACTGATGAAACGAAGTTTATCCACACTAAAAGAATTTTATTGTTGGTCGTTTGATGTTGTTTCTTCGTTTTTGTTGTCAAATGTAGGGTTGTAAATTTCTTCCAAAACGTCTCCGTCGCAGTTGATAATTCTTCCAGGGAATTTTTCGCACCAGTTCATATTGTGCGTGGCTTGAACCACCGTTGTTCCTTTTTTGTTGATGTCGTGTAGAAGTGCCATAATTTGTTCGCCCGTTATGGGGTCGAGACTTCCTGTAGGTTCGTCGGCAAAAATGATTTCGGGCGAGTTAAGTAGTGCGCGTGCAATGACTATACGTTGTTGCTCTCCTCCCGAAAGTTCGTGTGGCATTTTGTAACCTTTGTTTGTCATACCCACTTGTTTCAGTACTTCTTCTATCTGAGATTCTATTTGCTCTTTTTGCTTCCATCCTGTGGCTTTCAGTACAAATTCTAAGTTATCGTGTACCGAACGGTCTATAAGTAGTTGAAAGTCTTGAAAAACAATGCCCAACTTACGTCTGAGGTAAGGAATTTTCTTTTCTTTGATTTTTTTCAAGTCGTAATCGAAGATATTTGCTTCGCCTTGATTGATAGGAAGTTCGGCATAAAAAGTTTTAAGCAACGAACTTTTCCCGCTTCCCACTTTACCAATTAAATACACAAATTCGCCTTTGTTTATTTCCAGATTAACATTGCTGAAAACAATTTGCGAGTCGCGACAAATTTCTACGTTTTCGTATTTTATGAGCGTGTTGTTTTCCATATCTTATAGAATGAAATTTTCGATAATAAAGTAAAGTCCCACCAAAATGAAAATAATGGCGGTTATTTTTCGCATATATGTTTCTATGGTGTGAATTTTAGAATACATTGCACCGATATTTGACACACAATAGGCTATGAGAAAAGCAAAAATTATATCGGGTATTCCACCACCAAGTGCAAAGGAAACAGGTAATACAATGGTGTGTAAATCTGAAACGCAAAGCATACTCAAACAACTGAGATACACAAGTGTGTGTGGGCAAAATGTCAACGAAAACAGGGCGCCAAGTAAAAAAATGTTTATGTATGATTTTCCTCTGCTTTGTGTTGCCAATTTTTCTATTTTATGATGAAATGGCAAATGAAAATGAATGAAATCAAACATCAAAATACCGATGAACACGAGCATAAAACCAATGATTTTTTCGCCGTATTCGAGTAATACGTTTTGCAGTTTAAGGTAGTCGGCACCAAGAAATACGATTACGCTCATCAAACCGAACATTGTCATTCTGCCAAGCGTATAAATTGCGCCGCGCACAAGTGCCTCCCAACGTCTGCGTAAATCGTTGCAAATATAACTGATGGCAGTGATATTAAGTGCAAGAGGGCAGGGGTCGAATGTAGAAATAATACCGAGCAAAAAAGCGGTAAATATTGGGAAATTACTATTGGTGAAAAAATTGATATTTGCGATAAAATCTTCCATTATTTCCAGTACGCGTTTTGTGGTTTAAATATCGTTTTGTCCCAAATAAAATCCATTGTGTTTCCCAATAAATAAGGCTTTATTTCGGCGTAAATATCTTTGTCGAGCAATGTTTCAAAATCGTGCGAAAGTATGATTTTTTCTTCGTTTTGTGTAATGTGTATTTCGTTGAAAATGATGGTAATTTTCGCAAGTTTTTTTGCGTTTTTCTCGTCGCCGAAAAGTTTTTTCGTATCAATGAAATTTGTAATGGAATTTGTGGCAAACATTTCGTTGTTGATAAGTTCTAACTTGCTGTTGTAGAACGTAATGTGCGAGTCGCAAATGGGCGCACAAGCCGTAAAGCAAACTGCCACGATGTAAGAATTGTCGCTTGTGCCGAAAGTTTTAATTTCTACAGTTCCCATCTTCGATGTGCGAATTTTAAGGAAATTGTTTTCCTCGTCGTAAATTTCCAATTCCACATCTTTGCCAAATGCGTTCAAAAGTGTGTCGCGACCTTGCGTTTTGTGGTTTTGTATCATTTTTTTGCGTGTCGTTTGGTCTATCCACTGCAAATCGTCGGCGTTGATGTTGCAAAAAATGTCTTCAATGTTTTGTGCCGAAGCAAAAACGGAGAAAAACAGCAAGATGTATGTAAGGAAATATTTCATTTTTTTTGATGATGCTTGAAAAATAAGTTCAAAGATAGTTATAATTTTTGTGATTCCGTGTTTTTGTTTTCGTTAAGCACAAATTGTTTGTAATACGAAATTATCAGTGTGGTGAATGGCAATGCAATAATCATTCCAATAATTCCTAAAAGATAGCCGAAAATAGAAAGCGAAAGCAGAATGACGGCTGGATTTAGACTCATCGACTTGCCCATAATTTTTGGCGTTAGCAACATATCTTGAATAACTTGTACTACTACAAAAACAATGAGAACCGAAATCAAAATCCAAAACAAACTTTGGTTGCTTTCGGCAGATTTTACAATTGCCAATAAAACTACGGGAACTATACCCACCGTTTGCAAATAAGGCACAAGGTTCAAAATTCCAAGAAAAATGCCCATCAGAAGTGCTAACGGCAATCCAATAATTTCAAAACCGATGCAAAACATCGCGCCTACGCAAAATGCGATAAGTGCTTGACTGCGAAAATATCTGTTCATACTTGTTTCTACATCCGAAGCAACTTTCAGCGTAAAATCGCGGTAGCGGAGCGGAATTAACTTTTTCCAACCATCGGATAATGTTTCGTAGTCGAGCAAGATAAAAAAGCAATAAAGGAAAATGAGGAAAACAACAAAAATGCTGAGTAAAAATGCCCACATTCCCGACACGATGTTCCACATTTCGGGCATTATTTTTTGAGAAATTTCCCAAACATTTTTTGGGTTGCTCCATTGCTCTACATCAATTGTGGCAATAAAATTGTCGATGTCGGTTACCAGTCCGACCGATAAAATTTCGCGATAGTTTTCGTTGAAATATTTTGACGTGTTTGTGATAATTTCTACGAATTTTTCACTCTCGGCAACAATGCTTGGCACAACGAGCCACAAAAGTAAACCTACGAATGTGCAAATGGTTATCAGCGAGGCGAATATCGAAAGACTTCTGAATTTGAATTTCAGTCGATATTGGAAAAATTTCACCATTGGATATGTTAAATAAGCCACCAACCAAGCAATGAAAAATGGCAATAAAACACCACTTAATGCTTTGAGTATGAAAAAAATAAGCGCAAAAACAACTATCGTGAAGAGAATCCTCATCACGCGGTCGAAAGTAAATGGTTTTTCAAAATTAAAAATCATTTTTGTTGAGATAAATATTTTTTGTAGTTTTACGTTGTTTTTTGAAAACAAAGGTAAGTAAAAATGAAGAAAAACAATATCGTTGATTTGCTAAAAAAAGAAATGTGCGAGATGAACGCCATTTTGCAAAATATTTCGGAACAAGAGAGTGTGCCGTCGGTACTTTTTCAACTTTCGCAATCGAAAATTGACAATATGAAAAACTTGTTCGATTTGTTGCAACAAGAAGTAGAAACTGCCGAAAAAAGCGAACCTCAGTCGGTGGTAGAAACTATGCAAGAAGAAGTTACGGTGGCAGAAGAAGTAAAAATTGAAGAGCAAACCGAGCAAGAAAAAATAAAGGAAGAAATTGCTCAAGAGGAAGTGGCGGAGCAAGTTGCGCCAATAGAGGAAAAGAAAAATGTATTGGAAAATACTACCGAAAAAAAGTCGTTGAACGAACGAATGTCGGGCAAAGTTTCAAATACTTTCGAGAATGTAATTGCCAACAAAAAAATATCAAATTTGCGTCAGGCAATTAACATTGTAGATAAATTTCGTTACCAAAAAGAACTTTTCGGTGGCAATGCCAATTTGATGAACGAAATGCTTGATAAACTGAACGATGCTATAAATTTTGACGACGCTTTGAAAATAATTGAGCAATTTGGTTGGGACAAGACGTTACCCGTGGTTGAAGAATTTACCGAGTTAGTGAAACGAAAATTCATTTAGTATGGCAAAACTTACAATCGTCCCGACGCCCGTCGGCAATATGGAAGATATGACGTTTCGTGCGATAAAAGTGTTGCAAGAAGCCGACCTTGTTTTGGCAGAAGATACGCGTACTTCGGCTGTGCTGATGAAACATTTCGACATCAAAACAAAAATGATAGCACACCATAAGTTTAACGAACATCAAACTGTGGGTAGCGTGGTCGAAAAAATTCGTTCGGGAATGAAGGTGGCGCTTATTTCAGATGCTGGAACACCTGCCATTTCGGACCCTGGTTTTTTGGTTGTGCGCGAGTGTGTGCAAAACGGCATTGATGTAGAGTGTTTGCCTGGTGCTACGGCTTTTGTGCCAGCGTTGGTAAGTTCGGATTTGCCTAACGACCGCTTTTGCTTCGAGGGCTTTTTGCCACAAAAAAAAGGACGTCAAAAACGTTTGCTCGACTTGCAAAACGAGACGCGTACAATGATTTTTTACGAATCGCCTTTTCGTGTATTGAAGGCGCTTGAGCAGTTTGCCGAAGTCTTTGGTGGCGAACGCAAAGCCAGTGTTTCGCGCGAGATTTCAAAAATTCACGAAGAAACTGTGCGAGGTACATTGACGGAACTTGTGGCGCATTTTACCGAAACACCTCCAAAAGGTGAATTTGTGATAATTGTTGGCGGAAAAGAAGAATAATTTTTATGTATAACTAAAAAATAGAAGAAATGAAAAGTATTAAATTTTTGCCATTCTTAATGGCTTTGTTTTTGGGTGCAGCGTTTTGCTTTTCGTCTTGCGACAGAAACGATGACGACGATGATTCAAGTTCAGTTACTGAAACAATGAAAAAAGGCGAGAGTTTCTATGACGATTGTAAATCGTATAAAGAGAATAAAGACGCAACAAAATTGTTGTCAATTGTTGCGAATGCCACAGAATATACGCAACATAAAGATGATAAAACGTGGGTAACTGAATTTATCGCGGGTATGGTAATGGCAAAATATAATGTTTCTGATAAGGTTGCCCAAACCGAAGAATACCTGAGCAAGGCAAGTTCGGTAAAAACTGTTCTCGACGGAGGTATTACTACCACAAACGTGTTGACCGCATTGACAACAATTTCTGAATTTATTGATTCAAAGAATTAGTCATACGCAACCAATAAAAAAAGCACGGTGTTTTTCATCGTGCTTTTTTGTTCTCAGTAAACTTCAATCCATTCGTAAGCATTTCCTACGTTGTCGAGGAATTTCACCAAATCGGTGCGCTTTAGTGTGAGCGATGCTGTGTTGATGCACGGATGAAAACTTAGGTATTCGTAGTTTTGTAAATTTTTGTCGAGAAATACGTGCACGTGGTGTTCGGTGTCGTTTATCAAAGCAAAAGGGGTAACCGAACCTGGTCGCACACAGAGGTATTTCATCATCCTTTCGGGCGAAGCAAAACTTAACTTCCCTTGGTGCAGTTGTTTCTCTATGGCGTGAATGTCCATATCGCAGTCGCAATCAATCAACACAAGGTAATGCTGATTCCCTTTATGGTTGCGGAAGAAAAGATTTTTGCAATGTTTGCCGTTTTTACCAATCCAAAATTGCTTTGCAATGGCTATAGTTGGTGCTTCGGGATGTTCGTAATATTCAAACTCAATTCCCAACTGCTCGAGCAAATCGTATAATTCTTTTGGCCCTACCATTGTTATTTTTCGTGCAAAGATATTTTTTTTGAGTTTTCGTCAACGCGTACAAAAGTGATGTCGGTGCGGAAAATTTGTTCTTGCTCGGCTTGAGACATATCGTGTTTGAATACGCAAACAGTGTATGTTACCGAGGTGTTTCCCTCGCGAATACGTTCTATCTCGAAACGCAAAACCGATTTCAAATGGACGCTTTTTTTAAACTCTACTTGGTTCATACCTATAGTAACAAACTGAAAACCAGGGTAGTCGTTGCTCACGGCAATCCAAGCCAATTCGTCAACCCACATCAATAATTTCCCACCAAAAAGAAAACCATAGTGGTTCATATCTTCTGGCATTACCAATTTATAAGAAGTCATAGAGTGTTTATTCGTTTAGTGTTTATTAGTTTATTTGATTAATTATCTACTATTCGGTTGATAATTCATAATTGTAAATTAGCACATTATCTAATTTGCTAATTGAATTGTTCATTCAATCAATATTTTTAGTTCGCGGTAGAGGCGATTGATGGGCAACCCCATTACGTTGTAGAACGAACCTTTTATGCTTTCTACGGCAGTGTAACCAATCCATTCTTGTACGCCGTATGAACCTGCTTTGTCATAGGGGCGATACAAGTCAAGATAATATTCTATTTCATCGTTGTCTAAATCGGAAAAACGGACTTCGGTAGTTTCCGAAAACAATTTTCTTCGATTGGCAGTGCAAATGCACACGCCTGTAATTACTTTATGCGTGTTGCCCGAAAGGGTTTTCAATATTTCTATTGCTTCTTCGCGATTTTTCGGTTTGCCGTAAATTACATCGTTGAGCAAAACTATTGTGTCGGCAGTAATTAGAATGTCGTTTTTCAATAATTTGTCGGCATAGAAATTTGCTTTTTTCTCGGCAATGTAAAGTGGAACTTCTTCTTTTGGCAAATCGTCGGGATAAGATTCGTCAATACCATTTTGCACACGCACTTCAAATCGTACATCTAAACCTCGCAACAATTCTTGTCGGCGTGGTGAGTTTGAGGCAAGAATCAGGTTGTATCTTCCTAAATCGTTGGTGAGCATTTTATTTTACAACACTAAATAAATTAAACATTTCTATGCCGTAAGTTCTTGCTAATTGATAATAAAATACTATGCAGTATAACGAACCTACCGCCATAATAATTTTCATAAATGTAGAAATTTGCGTGTAGTCTGCTATCCTTTTGGCACGAGCCAAAAGATAAATTACCACCAAAAGTGGAGCGACGACACCGCAAAGCATATATCGCAACGAGAGCATATCCATTTCTGTATTGCAAAATGCGAATGTTTTTTGGTTCGGGAAACTTATTTTTGAGCAGAAAATAAGAATTGCGATAATTGTAAGCGATATAACAACGTAAAGAAAAATTTTCGATTTTTTTGCGCCCCACACCACAGGCATTGTGCGCGATTCGAGTTCACGGTCGCCGTATTCGTCTTCAATGTCCTTTACTATCTCGCGAATAAAAGTAAGCAAAAAAGCAAAAATGGCGAAAGCACCTATCCAACTATAAAAATTGCTATTGATGCCTGTTTGACTTGCTAAAATTCCGAATCTTTTTGTCATAAACGAAACTTCAAGTTCGGCTTCGGCAAGTAGCGAAAGGGCAGCGCAAAGTGAAATAATGATGTTGCCTATCAAAAATTGTCGTTTGTAACTTGCCGAGTAGAACCAAAGCAAACCAGGCACAAGTATAAAAATCAGTCCAAGCGATACGCTTTTTGCCCAAAATGCAACTCCTATTCCACAAGCAATACCTATGCCCATAAGAATTTGGTACAACAGTGAAGTAGCGTCGCGCGAAATGGAATTGCCCACAATTACTTCTTCTGGACGGTTCAATGCATCAATTTTTGTATCGAAATAATCGTTGATGGCATAACCTGCAGCGGCAACCAAAATCACCCCAAGTGTAACCAACCAAAATGCAAATTCTGGCACGACTGCGTCAATGCCAAACACTTGTAAAAGTGGTGTTGCTACGCAATAGTGCATCATACACATCAACGCAAGTAAAAATAAAAGGTTCTTGTAACGGATAAGTTTCAGATAATTCATTATAGTTAAGAGTTAAGAGTGTTTAGTGTTTAATGATTGTGTAGTTGATAATTAGCCTATTATTAATTGTTAATTTTTTGTATTGTTACCATCCAAATGCTTCTTTGCCGTCCATCCAAATGTGTTGTGCTTTCATCGTTTTCTCTACCACATCGCGTGCGCAACCTTGTCCGCCTGCGTATGGCGAAATGTAGTCGGCTATTGCTTTAATTTCTTCGGCAGCGTCGGCAGGACAAGCGGCAAGACCTGCAGCCTTCATCACTTCGTAGTCTGGAATGTCGTCGCCCATATACAATACTTCCTCTGCTTTCAGATTGTTTTTCGTAAGAAATTCGTTGAAAGTGTTTATTTTAATCGAAGCATTCATATACACGTCTTTCAGTCCAAGTCCTTCGTAGCGCATACGTACTGTTTCCGATTTTCCACCAGTTATGATGCTTAGTATAAGTCCTTTTTTTACAGCCAATTGCATAGCATAACCATCTTTTACATTGGCTGTGCGCAATGGTTCTGCATCGGGGTGCAACACCATACAACTGGTCGAAAGTACGCCATCTACGTCAAATGCAATGGCTTTTATATTTTTTAGTTTTTGTAGGAAATCGCTCATTGTTTTTTCTTTTCTGCAAAGGTGTGAATATTTTCACTTATTTTGACATAAATTTCTTTATTTTTTAAGTTGTCGAGCAAACTGAGGTGCTTGTTCATCACGGTTTTGTCGTAGCGCACGGCAGGACCTGTCTGTGCGTCGATTGGTGGCATTTTCGTAACCTTTTGTGCCGTTTCGTTAATGATAGGGAAAAGCACATCGAATGGGACACCTGCTTTTTTCAGCACTTCGCCAGCAAGTACAAACATATGGTTCGAAAAATTGTTGGCAAATACAGCCGCCAAGTGAATTTGTCTGCGTTGCTCTGATGTGGTGTAAGTAATATGGTCGGAAAAATATTGTGCAAAGCACATCACTTCTTCCAATACAGTGTCGTTGTTTCCTTCCACGAAAAGTGGAATTTCGCTAAACGAAATTTTTCTTTTTATTGAAAATGTCTGCAACGGATAAAGTACGCCGTATCGTGATATTTGTTTGTTGTTGAATACATCAATTCCTACGCTGCCCGATGTGTGCAGTACAAGTCCACGCACGCACGCCAACGAAGGTAAGACTTCTGCAATAGCATCGTCTTTTACCGAAATGATGTAAAAATCGGCAGATTTATCAATAAGTCGCAAGTCTGATATGGGGCGAGCACAAACAGTATTAGCCAATGTTTTGGCTTTTGCTTCGGTTCTGCTGAATACTTGCTCTATGCGAAATCCTTCGTTGTGAAGGTGTCGTGCAATGTGTGTGGCTACATTGCCTGCTCCGACGATAACGACGCTATTATTTGTTTCTTCCATTTTTCAGTGCAAAATATACGATAGAACCACCTATGAGTGTAATTATCAAAGGCCAATAATTCCAAATGTTGAATGTAATCCAAATCCAATCTGCGAAATCAATAAAATAGAATATCAATCCGATGACTGCCAGTAGAATACCTGTGCGTAAATTTCTGCTACCAAACTTGTGCAATGCCATAAAAATAACACCTGCGTATATCAAATACGATTTCAGTGAGAAACAAAAATATGATATGCTTTCTGGTAAAATATTTAATCTTTTTACAAAGAATAAAAGTCCAAAAAATACGAGCAATGTGCCGAGTACAATGCGTTTGTTGTATGGATGACTTTTTGCTGATTTTGTGTCTGTTGGTTTTGTTGCATTGGTGGAATTTATGGGTTCTTCTGCTTTTTCTCCGTCAAGACAGTTGTATTTTTCGATGTTTATTTTGTCGTATTGCAATGACGAAAGGTCGTGCGGAAATTTTTCTTCGGTTTTGTAGCCGATGGCAACCATATTTTCAATGGCATATTTTTCGGGTATATTCAGCAATGAGCGAATGTATTTTTCGGTAGAAATATCATCTTCTGCTTTTTCGCGATTGCGCACTTGCACCCAGCAACTGCCTAAACCTAAATCTTCGGCTTCCAATTGAATGTATGATGCGGCAATAGAAGCGTCTTCTATCCAAACATCGGTGAGCGAAGTGTCTGCCATAACTACAATAGCCAAACTTGCACCAGCAATAAGTTGACTGCCGTGTGTGCGTGCTTCCGATAGTTTTTGCAACATTTCTTTATCGGTAACGAGAACGAATTTCCACGGATTTATGCGTTTGCCCGATGGCGACATAAGTGCCACCTGCATAATTTTGTCTATTTTTTCCTGCTCTACTGCTTGTTCGGTAAATTTGCGAACACTGCGACGGCGTTGTGCCAAATCAAAAAAGTTTTCCATCTTTTGTGGTTTTCTTGCAAGAGCAAAGATAATAAAAATATAAAAAACTTTTGCTGTTTGACCGATTTTGCGTAATATTGCCATTTGAAATTGTTATACTCGTAAAATACTGATGAGAAAATTATATACTTTTCTACTGCTTGTTATATGCTTTGTGCCATCTGTATTGGCGCAAGACCAACCTTCTTCTTTGCAAATCAGATTGTGGGATAATTCGCTGTTTTCCGTGATATTAGGGGGGACAGAAAGCGAAAGATTTGCACGAACCTACAATGCGCGAACCATTGCTGGTGGCGAATATTACTTGCAAATTACGCGTAAAACAATGCAAGGTGTTTATCCAGTTTTTGAAGGTCAAATAGAAATTCCGCCCGCATCGCGTGTGTTGGCGGTGCTCGACCAAAATGGTACACTCGAAATTTCGGTGATTGACGATTATATTCCACCTACGCCAGGTTTTAGTTTCAAATCGCGTACCGAGCAAGTGCAGAGCAACCACGGCGCACCTAATATGGATGCCGAAAGAAATCAAAAAATTGAGCCACTCGAGTTTCAAGAGTTGAAAGATAATATGTCTGGTGCTATGGACGACCATCAACGTCAAACTATTGCGATAGAAGGACTTAACAACCATATGTTCACTACATCGTACATCGTACAACTTGCCAAGTTGTTTCGCAACGAAACTTCGCGTTTGGAATTTGCCAAATCGGCTTACACGCGTACCGTTGACCCCGAAAACTATTTCCAAATAAAAATGCTTTTTATCAAGGAAGAAAATATTCAGTCGCTCGATGATTATATGGCTTCTAAAGCGGACGAAATAGTGAAAAACGAACCTCAAGGATTGTTCTAAATTTGTATGAATCGTACAAATTATCAAAAGTTATTGGACGATATTATTGATGTTAACAAGTCAAATGGTCGTGTGCCACGCTTGTTGCTACACGTTTGTTGCGCTCCGTGCAGTTCGTATGTGTTGGAGTATTTGTCCAATTATTTCGATATAACGGTATTTTATTACAATCCAAATATCTCGCCACGTAGCGAGTACCAAAATCGTGTGGCTGAGGTGCAACGTCTTATAGGCGAAATGAATCCCGTGCATCCAATTTCTTTTGTGGCAGGCGATTATACGCCCGAAAAATTTTACGAAGCGGTGAAGGGTTTGGAAGATGAACCAGAACGAGGTAAGCGTTGCGATGTGTGTTTCAATCTTCGATTGAACGAGGCTGCCCGTGTGGCGCAAGAGGGTGGATACGACTATTTTTGTACTACACTCACCATCAGTCCACTCAAAGATGCCGAAAAATTGAACTCCATTGGCAACGAGATTTCGCAAATATACAAAGTGCCGTATTTACCTTCGGACTTTAAGAAAAAAGGTGGTTATAAACGTTCAATCGAACTCTCTGCCGAACATCACCTTTATAGACAAAACTATTGTGGGTGCGTGTTTTCGAAGAAAGCATAAAGCATATAGCATAAAGTTAAATGTTTAATCGTTCAATGTTTATTTACTTTCGATTTGCCAGTGATTTTCAATCATTTCGCTCGCTCAACGATTCAAAATTCAAAATTCAAAATTATCTAATTTTTCCACACGCTGCCGATAATCATTGGAACAATGAAATTTATCAACCAAAGCAAAAAACCTGCGCAGGCAATGCTGACGGTGTTTGTCGAAAACGTGCCGAAACAAATAATGGCATACGATGTGCGTATTCCCGCTTCAGAAGCGGCGATAGACGGTGTAATGGTAACAAAAAGGTAGTACAACGAAATAGTTGTGATGGCTTGAATAACATTGGGTGTAATGCCAAAGAATAAAAGCATTAAATATAGTTGCGTACAAAATACAATGTAGCGCAATACGCTGAGTAACAATGTACTATAAAGTGTTTTTTTGCTCGTAAGTGCAATGTTTGTAAGCGATTGTTTGTACTTCAGTGCAAACTTTTTGTCCGATGCCCAACGGAACAAACTTGGCAAAAACGAATAAGTGTAAAGCAATAGCCCGAAAGTGCCGATGCACACTATGGCGTAGGTAGAAAAGTTTACCTCGTTGTGCGAAAATAAATGTTGTGCAAAAAATAGCGATGGCAGTCCACAACCCACTATTGCAATAGTTTGTGCGCATCCGTTGAGCAGTGCTGCTGCTACGCCAGCCATTCGGTTGTTGGACTTCAAAAACATTGGTCTGCCAACTATTTCGCCTATTCTATTTGGCGTGATGAATGCAGGTGTAAGAGCACCAAGTACTGCCCGCAGCGACTGTCTAAAAGAAAGCGTTTCAAACCCTGAGCAAAGCACTTGCCACTTTTTTGCCTCTATTGCCCAATTGATAGGTAAAAGCAGAAAAACCAAAAATAGCACTACCCAATTGAACCAATTGCAATTTCGCCATTGCTCGCAAATGGCATCGTAATTGCCAAACGTGGCGAGTTTATACGCCAAAAATGCGTATGCCACTACCAATATCGACCATTTTATGAATTTTAGCACAAAATAATGTTTTTCCTCAATGCAAAAATAATGCTTTTTTGTGTTGCTTTTCGCTTTTGAACTATTTGTTCAAGTAATCTTTTCTTAACTATTTGTAAATATGTGTGTTTTGTTTCATAATCAAAAAATGTTCAGTGGACTGAACAAAAATGTTCAATAGTAAAGTAAGGATACGTATAGTGTCATTATTTAACCATTATGCATCAACACATTTGTACATTTTGGTAGGTAATTATTTTTTGAACGTGTAATTTCTTTGCGAGAAGAAACTGAAAATGATGGTGATGATAGTTGTCAGCATTTTAGATGGCGTCGGGAACAATCCTAAAATATCGACAAACAATTTCATACAAGCATAGTTGATGAGAATGTTGGCTGCAACTACAAGTGCGTAGCGAATGAGTTGTGTGCGTCCGCGTAAGACCGATCCCCTGAAACTGATGTATTTGGATAATAAAAATCCACTAAAAAAAGTGATTGGGAACGTGATGAAAAGCGAAGCAATGTGTGGCGAAAGCACTACAAAACCCAAATTCACCATTTGTTTGCTTACTACAAAATGATAGATGACAAAGTACAAAAGCCAATCGAAAACCGTATTTGCACCTCCGCACGCGCCGTATCTAAAAACATCTATCGGAATTTTTCCACGAAATGGTGGGTAGAAAAAATCGATGCAATTAAGAATAATTGATTGTATTTTTTTTAGAAAGTTGCGCACTTTATTTATTATTTTTCTATTTTTGTAAGTTTTTCGGGGCAAAGGTAGTAAATGTTTTAGAATTTTGCCTCTATTGTGTAACTTAACTCTACAAGATGGACGATCCGGCGGGTAATAAACAATATGGAAAAAGTAAGAGCCAAAAAGAATCTTGGACAGCATTTCCTCAAAGATTTGTCCATTGCTCGTCGCATAGTGGCGAGTCTGCCTGCTGATGTTCCTACCCAAGTGCTTGAGATAGGTCCAGGAATGGGCGTTCTCACGCAATATCTGCTTGAAAATCCAAATATCGACTTGAAGGTCGTAGAACTCGATGGCGAGTCTGTAGTGTATTTGCAAAAAAACTTCCCTGCACTCGAGGGTCGTATTATTCCCGCTGATTTTCTTAAACTGAAACTTGAGGATTATTTCGCCGATAAATTCTGCATTATTGGAAATTATCCGTACAATATTTCAAGTCAGATATTTTTCAAGTTGCTCGATTATCGCGATTCTGTTCCCGTACTCACTGGTATGGTGCAAAAAGAGGTGGCAGAACGCATTGCGGCACGCGAGGGCAGTAAAACGTACGGCATTTTGAGCGTATTGCTACAAGCATATTACGATATTGAATATCTTTTCACGGTAGATGAAAAAGTTTTCGACCCTCCGCCCAAGGTGAAGTCGGCTGTCATTCGGCTTACGAGAAATGGCGTGAAGCAAATTGGTTGCGACGAGGTTTTACTGAAAAAAATAGTGAAAACATCTTTCAACCAAAGGCGCAAGACGCTGAGAAATTCTCTCAAATCCATTCTAAAACCCGAAGTCGACACGTCTGACGACGTTTTTAATAAACGTCCTGAACAATTGAGCGTGCAGTCGTTCATAGAGTTAACAAACAAGATTGAAAAATTCATCGTGTAGCAAAAGTGCTAAACGAACAAAAAACGGAAGAAAATGTCGGAATTGCGTTTATTCTACTATGATAATTCACGACTAAAAATGTCGAAAAATATCGAGATGCTCAAAAAAATCTCGATGGAAAATATACTTTGGATAGATTTGAATGATGTTACCATCGACGAAGAAAGTCAGTTGGAGCAGTTTATGAAAATCGAGGTGCAAGAAGACGAAGAAATCGAAGAAATTGAGATGAGTTCGCGCTACATCGAAACTGAAGATACTATTGTGGCAAACTCAAACTTCTTGATAGACGGCACTACCGACCAAGAACCAGTTTCTTTTATTATGAAGAACAATATCTTGGTGTCGGTGCGAAACACAGACTTGAAGTCGTTTAACGAAACTACGAAGAAAATTTTTGCTAATACAAAAAACTACACATCTGGTTTTCAAGTTTTCTGTGCGCTCATCGAGACGCGAGTAGAACTCGATGCCGATATGATAGAAGACCTTACGGTAGAAATTACCACGTTAAGTAAGACATTGACCAATATGTCCGACCTTGATGAGGACATTCTGATAGCCATCAAGAACTTGCAAGAAAAAACGATGCTTATACGCGAGAACATTGTGGATAAGCAACGTGTGATTTCGTCGATGCTCCGTAGCGAGATGTTTCCAGAGGCATTGAAACCGAAATTGTCAATTGTGGTGAAAGACATCAATTCGCTTTACGAGCATACACGTTTCAGTTTCGAGCGTTTGGAATATCTGCAAGATACATTCCTCGGTTTGTTGAATGTGGAACAAAACAAAATTATCAAAATATTCACCGTGGTATCTGTCATCTTTATGCCACCAACGCTCATTGCAAGTATGTATGGTATGAACTTCGACTTTATGCCCGAACTTCATTGGCGATTCGGCTACTTGTGGGCTATTGGATTGATGGTGATGTTTGTGATATTTATTCTTTGGTATTTCAAACGTCGTAAGTGGCTCTAACTAATTGATAATTAATAATTAGGAGCGGAAATTTCTTTATGCGTAAATTCCTTATTATACTATTTTCGGTTATTGTGGCAGTGCTTTTGCTTGTTACGTTTTTGGTGTCGCCCATTGCAAAAGTGTATATTGAAAAGAAAAGTCCCGAATGGATTGGTCGCCAAATAACGATGGATAAGTTGCGCGCCAATATTTGGTTAGGCAAGTTGCGTATTGTTGATTTTCACGTTTCGGAATCGGATATGAAAACCGATTTTGTTACGTTCGATTCGCTTTATGTGGATGTGAATCTTTTTAAACTGCTGAAAAAAGAAGTCTGCTTGAAGCATATTTGGCTTACCGACTTGGATGTGAAAGTGGTGCAGAACGATTCTATATTCAATTTTTCGGACTTGCTCGAATTGGGGAAATCTGACGAGGCAGAACAAGATACCACACCGAGCGGTTGGGCGGTTGCACTGTATGATATTCGTCTGCACGGCGGTGTCATTACTTATACCGATGTTAAACGGAATAGTAACTGGGAACTTGACAATTTGCGTATTTTTGTGCCAGGTGTTTATTTTAGCGGAAAAGCAACCGATGTAGGTCTTACGTTCGATTTGCCCGATGGCGGTCATATCACCACAAAGTTAAACTACGAGATAGAAACCAATAAATATAATTTGAATTTAGATTTGGCAGGTGTAAATCTTGATGTGGCAATGCCTTATGTGCAAGATTACTTGAATGTGAAATCGATTGGAGGTACGCTCACAAGCAACATTTCGGTAGAAGGTTCGTTAGACGATATTACTGCGATGAATATCAGCGGACAACTGCAAGTTGACACGCTTGATGTGAACGATGGTGAAAATTCTCAATTGATGCAACTCACGCAGTCGCAAGTGAAAATTGCACGAGTCAATCCGTTCGAAAATGTGTACGATTTTGATGACATTACTATTGACGGACTTTGTGGAAATTACACTTTGTTTGCCGATGGTTCTACTACGATGAGCCGACTATTTAAGGCGACAGATTCTACTCAAACGCAAACCGATACGATAAGTGAAAAAATGGTAGTTGCGGTGAATAACGATACTGTGCCAGAACAACCCATTTTTGTACGTGTGAAAAATACCATTATACGAAATTCGTGCGCAACGTGGGTGGACAATACTTTATATTCGCCAATGGAATATTCGCTTACGAATATATCGGCTAACGCAAAGGAGTTTACACTCGACGGAACGAATGACATTACGTTTAGTGCCGATTTGCCGAACGGAGGTAAGGCAATGGCGCATTGGTGTGGCGGACTTGATTTTACGAAAACAAATCAAAAACTTACGTTGAGTGTAAAAAATGTGCTACTAAAACATTTTTCGCCATATTGCGAATACTATTGTGGCAGTAAAATTATAGGAGGAAGAATGGCGTACAGTACAGAAAATACGATACTAAACGGCAAACTGAAAGGTACAAACAAAATAGATATTTATAATTGCCAAATAGGAAAGAAAAACAAAAATCTGAATGCCGAATATGGTAATATTCCGTTGAAAATGGGCGTTTCGTTGTTGAAAGATATCAATGGAAAAATTGCATTCAATGTGCCGGTGAGTGGAGACATAAATTCACCGAAATTCTCGTACGGAAAAATCGTTTGGCAAACTATTTCAAACTTAATGCTGAAAGCAACAGCATCACCGTTTGTGGCATTGGCTCGCACAATGGGCGCTGGCGACGACGGATTGGATGCTATACAAATTGATGCTTTGCAACCAGACTTCACGTCGGAGCAGTACGATAAGTTTGCAGAAATTGTAGATATTATCAATACGACATCAGAATTTAAGTTCTTGTTGCAACAACAGTTTAATTTGAATACTACGATGAATACGGCAGCCGTATTCCAATTGAAACGAGATTATTATAAAAATATCGTCAATTCTGCTTCGCAAGAACGACTTTCGCTCACAGATATGGAGAAAATAAAAGCGATAAAAGACAAGGATGAGAATTTTTTGGAATATGTAAATTCTATTGGCGCAAGTGGAAACAATTTGCAAGAGCAAGCATTTAACTATTATGGTCGCGATTCTATACAAAGTATCGTGATGAAAATGGCTGAACATCGAAACGAAATTTTGAAATATTACATAAAGCAAGAATTGAAAGTGCCCGAAGAAAATGTGCAAGTTGTGACAGTTGCTACCGAAGATTTGAGTGCATACGAAGGCAAAAGTCAGTACGGAGTTGAGATGGAAGAAATTGAGCAAGAAAGTGCTGAAACAAAAGAATTAGAATAACCTAAATTTAATTAAATACATAATGAAAAAACAAATTATTGGCGTCGCTCTTATGCTACTTACAATGTCGTTTGTGGCTTGTAGCGACGATGATTCCGAAGAAAAAAGTAAAAATGGTGTAGAAAACGGATTTGAGTATGTCGATCTTGGATTGTCATCGGGCAATAAATGGGCAACGTGCAATGTAGGTGCAAAAAATCCACAAGACTCAGGCGATTATTTTGCCTGGGGCGAAATAGCACCAAAATCATACTATTCGTGGAGCACGTACAAATGGAGCGATGAGTATGGAAAAGAAATGACAAAATACAACAAACCAACAGACAACCAATTTGAATTGGCTGATGATGCGGCTCGACAAATAATGGGTGGCAAATGGTTTACGCCAACTAAAGACGATTGGAATGAATTGATGGATAATTGCACTTGGACTTGGACGGAAATTGGTGGTGTGAAAGGTTACGTTGTAAAATCAAATAGTAATCAAAACTCTATTTTTATACCGACTGCGGGACAAAAAATTGACGATAAATTTTATTACGATAAGAATGATCCTTATGCGGATTATTGGTCTTCTTCTTTATTTACAAATGGAGTAGATAAAGATAAAGCATTTCATTTGTATTTTGGAATAGGTATAGGTGTAAATTCGGTATATGTGTCAGATAAAGATCGCTGTTACGGTTTCCCAATTCGTGCCGTTTTCAGATAATAATTGAGTAAAATATTGTGAAGTGAGTTGGTCGAAAGGTGGTCAACTCACTTTTTTGTTAGATAAAATGCAACAATCAAACTTTTTATGTTACATTTGTAAGAATAATAAAATCATACAGAAATGGATGAATTAAATAAAGAAAACGAATTGCCAGTAGCAGAAACGACTGCAAATGGTTTTGGCAATTTTTCGCGCGAAGAAATTGTTGCACGACTAAAAGAAATGCTTGCGTCGAACAATGTAGAACGCACTGCAGTAGATGCGTTAAAATCGGTATTCTATAAAAAGCAAAATGCGGAAAATCAAGAATCTGACGATGAAAATCAAGAACACGAACTTGATGCGGTAGAAGTAGAATTGAAAGAAATTCTTGCACAGATAAAGGAAAAACGTCAGCAAATTCTGCAATCTCAACAAAAAGAGGAAAATGATAATCAAGCAAAAAAAATGCAGATTATCAATAAATTGAAAGAATATGTTCAACAGATAAATTCTTCTGAAAATGTCAGTGCGCTCGTGATGGAGGTGCGCGCATTGCAACAAGAATGGAAATCTGTTGGAAACATAAATGCCGCAAAAAAAGCGGAATTAAATCACAATTATCAAAAATTGTTGGATGAATTTTATGACTTTATTAAGATTAACAACGATTTGCGTGATTACGACTTTAAGAAAAACCTTGAAATAAAAACGGCGATTTGCGAAAAGGCTGAAGCGTTGGCACAAGATGCCGACGTGGTTTCTGCACTAAAAGTGTTACAAATTTTGCATAAAGAATGGAGCGAAACAGGTCCTGTTCAACGTGAATTGCGTGAAGATTTGTGGAATCGTTTCAAAACTGCAACTTCGCAAATAAACAAGAATCACCAACAATATTTCGAAAACAAAAAAGAGGAAGAAAAAGGTAATCTTGAGGCAAAAATTAAGTTGTGCGAAGAGATTGAAAAAATCGATTGTAGCAACTTGAAATCTTTTAAAGATTGGGAAGAAAAAACTAAAATCGTAGTGGATTTGCAAGAGCAATGGAAAAAGATTGGTTTCGTTCCGAAGAAAATGAAAATTTTTGAAAGATTTTGCGAGGCTTGCAACGATTTTTTCCGTTTGAAAAACGAGTACATCAAGCAGATGAAATCCGATTTGAACGAAAACTTGTCTAAAAAGATTGCACTTTGCGAAAAGGCTGAAGCATTGAAAGATAGTACCGATTGGAAACCAACTGCCGACCGCTTGATAAAATTGCAGAAAGAATGGAAAACTATTGGTGCTGTTGGTCGCAAACAGTCTGATGCCATTTGGAAACGTTTCACAGATGCGTGCGATTATTTCTTCGAACAAAAAAATAAACAAGCATCGGAAGAACAACAAGCAGAAAAACAAAATTTAGAAAAGAAACAAGACCTTATTGAGCGTTTGAAAGCACTGAAAGATGCTGACGCAAAACAAATGCTTGACGACTTGAAAAAATTGATGGCAGAGTGGACGGAAATCGGTCACGTGCCAGTGGATAAAAAAGATAAAATCTACGATTCGTACCATACTGCGTTGCGCGAAAAATTCGCTTCGCTGAAGACTGATGCTGAGCAACAATTACAAGCCTTTCGCGTGTATGTAGAAAGTCTTAACAACGTGGCTGAAATTGAAAAAGTTTATCGTCGTTTGCAAAAAGATTTCGAGCGTTTGAAGTCGGAAATCATTGGTTATGAAAACAATATGTCGTTTTTCTCGTTCGACTCTAAAAAGGCAAGTTCTTTGAAAAAAGATTTGGAGAAGAATGTGGAACGATTGAAAAACGAAAGAGATTTTGTGGCTAAAAAACTTCAAATCTTGAAAGATAAAATTAAGCAAAACTAACACGAAACGGTGTGATACCGTCTCATAAATCATTATAAAAGTGTACAATAACAGAAAACCGTGGAACAAAGGAAACTCGCCACGAAAAGAAAATTCAGAAAATTCAGAAAGAAGAACTTCGTCAAGGCCATTTGATAAAAAATCGTATCGTTCTTTCGACAGAAAAGAGAGAACCGACGACGATGGACAAGAAAAACGTGGCAGAAGAGAAAGAACTTTTTCGCCGAGAGCAAAAGAAGATTCCTTTTCTTCATCTCCACGAAGATTTGATAAATCGAGAACGAGAGACGAAAACTCACCACGGCAGAAATCGAGATACGGAGAATCATCATCAAACGAGCGAAAATTTTCGCCAAGAGGAAAAGACAACTTTTACGATAAAAAAGTATCTCGTAAGTCGTTTTCTGATGGATATGACCCCAATGACAAGTACAGCAAAAAGAAACGCGACGAGTTCAGAAAAAACGAAGTTTGTACCGAAATGCGTTTGAATCGCTTTTTGGCGAATGCTGGCATTTGTTCGCGTCGCGAGGCCGACGATTTTATTCAGGCTGGAGTGGTGTCGGTCAATGGAAAAATTGTTTCGGAACTTGGTACGAAGGTTCAAATGACCGATGTTGTGAAATTTCACGATCAAACTATAAAGGTGGAGAACAAGGTTTATATCTTGCTCAATAAACCGAAAGATTGCGTAACTACTGCCGACGATCCGCAAGGTCGAATGTCTGTTCTTGACTTGGTAAAAGATGCTTGTACGCAAAGAATTTATCCCGTAGGTCGATTAGATAAGAATACGACGGGTGTGCTTTTGCTTACGAACGACGGTGAACTAACATCGAAACTTACGCACCCAAAATACGACAAGAAAAAGATATATCACGCATTTCTCGATAAACCACTTGCCGAGGAAGATTTACAAAAAATTCTTTCGGGAATTGAACTTGAAGATGGCGAAATTCACGCCGATGCTGCCGAGTATGTGAGCGAAGACGATGCTCGCCAAGTAGGTATTGAAATACATTCTGGCAGAAATCGTATTGTGCGCCGAATTTTTGAGCATTTAGGTTATGATGTTCAAAAACTTGATAGAGTGTATTTTGCGGGACTGACGAAGAAAAACCTTCAGCGTGGTCATTATCGTTTCTTAACCAAAAAAGAAATACAAATGCTCCAGATGGGTGCTTACGAATAGTTTGCACTTATATCTCGAAGTCTTTTCCGTCGATAGCAAGAAGTGTGTTCGGAAAAATTGCTTTTGCTTCGTTTAGTAACGATTCGTATTCGTCGTAACGTGCGGAGTAGTGTCCGATGATAAGTTGTTTTACTTGTGCGAGTTTCGCAATGGTGGCAGCGTGTTCGGTAGTAGAGTGGCAGGTGAGTCGTGCTCTTGGTTCGTCTGCTTTCATAAACGTTGCTTCGTGATACAAACAATCAACGCCTTCTATTATTGGAATAATTTTCTCCGAATATGCTGTATCAGAGCAGTAGGCATAACTTTTAATTGGGTCGGCAGGAGTCGTAAGTCTGTTGTTTGCAACTATTTCTCCGTCTGGTGTAATGTAGTCGGCACCATTTTTAATTTTTGCGAGTTCTGCAATTGGAATTTTATAAAAATCAATCATATCTTTTATAAGGTGTGGTTGATTTTCTTTTTCCTTAAAAAGAAATCCGCAACACGGAACGCGATGTTTCAGTGGAATGGTGTAAACTTCCATTGTGCGGTCTTCGTATATCAGTTCGTGTTTATATGGGTTGATGGGGCAAAAACGAATTTCATACGTCATTCCTTGGCAACAAAATTTTATCATTTCATTCAGTAGTTTCTCTATTTCGGGCATTGCGTGTATGCAAAGTTCTGCTGTTCGTCCAAGCATTCCAAGTGTAGAAATAAGTCCAATCAGTCCGAAAAAATGGTCGCCGTGCAAGTGAGAAATGAAAATATGGTTCATTCGATTTATGTGCATATTTTGTCGGCGCAACTGAAATTGTGTGCCCTCGCCACAGTCAATCATATATTGTTTTCCTCTTTGTGTGAGAATCTGAGATGTTTGGTTGCTTTGTTTTGTTGGTCGTGCCGAACCACATCCAATGATATGTAACTGAAGTTTCTCGCTCATAATTGTTTTATTTCTGGTGTTTGTGCCATCTCATCGACAAAATATTTTTTATGCAAATGTTCTCGTCAAAATGGCGTGCTTTTGCATAGACTTTGGCGAGTAACGTCAGACTTTCGCTGTCAAAATTAAGTCGTTCAAAGTTTTGGCAACCAATTTGTAAATCAATTTTGCAAAAACGCATTCTGTTTAAGTCAACCAATTCTAATCGTGTCTTGTCGTCAATTCTATCAAAAAGAATATTCTCAGCAGAATAATCGAGGTGAAGTATGCCTAAATCGTGTAATTTTGCTGTAAATAAAGCCAAATCGGCAAGTATTTGCTCTCGTTCAGGGAAATCGTTTTGCACTACTAAATCGTTTATTGTGTAGCGACATTTTGATAATTGACTAACGTAATAACTTGTGCCGAACAAAAGTCCGTTTTGTATTTCGTAATATCCTACGGGTTGAGGTGTGCAAATGCCGAGTGATTTTAATTTTTGTGCGTATTCAAAAGAGCGTTGTGCTTTCGATTTTCTTATTGTTCCATACACAATTTTATTGAGTAAATGTGGAATTTGAAAAGATTTTACAACCAAATTTTCTCCTTGAAATTGTGTGGTTTTTAAGATGTTTCTTCTTGCGTAAATGGTGTGTTTGAAAAATGGGAATTTCGTTGGCAATTGTTTGATGAAGTTTTCAAAATGTTTGAACGACTCGTCTGTTACAATTGTTTCTTTTTGGAATATGTTTCGTAGATTTCCCATTTATAAATGAATTGACTTATACAAAGATAATGAAAGTGTTTGTATATTTCGACATAAAAAGTGGGAAGTGCAAATTGTTTCCAATTCACACTTCCCTAAAAAAACAGATATGAGAAAATTAAGTTTTTTTATTTTATCGCTTCTGCACCACCAATAATAGTGATGATTTCTGTTGTAATTGCCGCCTGACGAAGTTTGTTGTAGTTCAATGTCAATTCTTGTGTAAGCGACTCTGCATTTTCTGTGGCAATTTGCATAGCAGTAGTTCTTGCTCCGTGTTCTGCTACAAGTGAGTCTTGCAATGTCGAGTAAAATTTCAATCTAACAACTTTTGGTATCAATTCGTTTACAAGTTCACTTTTGCCAGGTTCAACAATGTAGTCGATATTTGTCTTTTTGCAATTGTCATTTTTTTGTGCTACAAAAGGCAACAATGTGTCTTTTGTAGGAATTTGCACGCCTGCATTTTTAAAATGGTTGTAAAGTACAACAACTTCATCAATTTTCTTGCTTGTAAAATCAGCCATCAGTTTGTTGACGAACACTACGATTGATTGATAGTCGAGTTTGTCTGTCAGTTCAATATTTGGGTCAATCAGTTTCAAATCTAATTTGCTAATGGCGATTTCTATTTTTTTGCCGATGGCGTAAATGTCAATATTTTCAGCACCTAACTTTTCGGCATACTCTTTGTATGTGTTTTTGAAAAGTTTAATGACATTGCTATTGAAAGCGCCACACAGACTGCTATTCGACGATATGGCAATGATGGCAACTCGTTTCACTTCGCGTTTTTCAGAAATTGGCGAAAGACTGCCACCTTCTGCCGACGAAACGAAATTATACAAAATTTCAGTCAGTTTTTGTTGGTATTGCAGTCCACTTTCAATCGCATTTTGCGCTTTTTTCAGTTTGGCTGCCGACACCATTTTCATTGCGCTTGTAATTTTTCGCGTTGAAGAAACTGATGCAATCCTATTTCGTATTTCTTTTAATGAAGCCATATTCTATTATTTGATAGCCTTTATTTCGTCAGAAATTTCTTTTGCTTCGTGTTCAAGTATTTTGGTGATGTTGTCGTTCAATATACCTTTTTTCAGTTCGTCCAAAACATCTGTTTTGTACTTCATTTCCAATCTTTCGAGATATAGTTTTTCGAATTTTGCAACTTTGTTGGCAGCAACTTCCGATAACAAACCTTTCGTACCACAATAAATGATGGCAATTTGTTTTTCAACAGGCATTGGTGTGTATTGTGGTTGTTTCAAAATTTCCACATTCTTTGCACCTTTGTCCAAAACAAGCTTCGTAGCAGCATCGAGGTCTGAACCAAATTTTGCGAACGCTTCCAATTCGCGGAATTGCGCTTGGTCGAGTTTCAGCGTACCTGCCACTTTTTTCATTGCTTTCACTTGTGCGTTACCACCTACACGTGATACTGAAATACCTACGTTGATTGCTGGACGAATGCCTGCATTGAACAAGTTTGAATCCAAGAAAATCTGTCCGTCGGTAATAGAAATTACGTTAGTTGGAATATATGCCGAAACGTCGCCTGCTTGTGTCTCGATAATAGGAAGCGCAGTCAACGAACCACCACCTTTTACGATTGGTTTTATCGAGTCAGGAAGGTCGTTCATATTCTTTGCTACTTCATCAGAAGAAATGATTTTAGCAGCGCGCTCGAGCAAACGAGAGTGCAAATAGAAAATATCACCAGGGTATGCTTCACGTCCAGGTGGACGACGAAGTACCAAAGACACTTCACGATATGCAACTGCTTGTTTTGACAAGTCATCGTAAATAATCAAAGCGTGACGACCTGAATCGCGGAAATATTCGCCAATGGCAGCACCTGCGTATGGAGAATAGAACTGCATTGCAGCAGAGTCTGATGCACTTGAATATACAATGGTGGTATATTCCATTGCTCCGTGGTCTTCCAAGGTTTTGCGTATGTTTGCTACGGTCGAACCTTTTTGTCCAACTGCCACATAGATACAATAAACAGGTTTACCTGCTTTGAAATTTTCTTTTTGATTGATAATTGTATCAATTGCGATTGCTGTTTTTCCTGTTTGGCGGTCGCCAATAATCAACTCACGTTGTCCACGACCGATAGGAATCATTGCATCTATTGGTTTTAAACCTGTTTGCAATGGTTCGGTTACAGGCTGACGATAGATAACGCCTGGTGCTTTTCGTTCCAAAGGCATTTCGTACAATTCGCCCGAAATAGGTCCTTTGCCATCGAGTGGATTTCCTAAAGCATCGACAACACGACCTAAAAGTCCATCGCCCGCTTTGATAGAAGCAATGCGACCTGTTCGTTTTACTTGGAAACCTTCTTTTATCTGTTCTGAAGAACCGAAAATTACGGCACCTACATTGTCTTCTTCCAAGTTAAGCACAACGCCCATCACACCATTTTCAAATTCAATCAATTCGTTTGACTGAACCTTGTTCAATCCATAGATGTGAGCAACACCGTCGCCTACTTGCAACACTGTACCAACTTCCTCAAATTGCATATTGTTCTTTATGCCTTCGAGTTCCATTTTTAGGATGTTGGAAACTTCACTTGGTTTAATATCTGACATATTACTCTTAATTTGTTTTTTCCTAATTAATAATCACTTATTTTAGTGTGCGTCTCACCGTGTTGAGGTTGCCAAGCACACTTGCGTCCAGTCTTTCGTTGTCAACATCAAGCACAAAACCTCCAATAATATTGCTATCAGTTTTTACATTAAGTTGCACTTTTTTGCCAACGAACTTATTTTCGATGAATGTGGTTATTTTCGCCAATGTGTTTTTATCAACTTCTTGGCAGAAAGTAACTTCTGCAAAAACGATATTGTTTGCTTTTCTATATAGGTTTTGATAAGACATCGACACGAAGTGGATATATTCTTCTTTGCCTTTTTTAACGATAAATTTCAAAAAATCTTTGGTTGTGTCCGACACTTTTTCGCCAACCGATGCCACAAGGATTTTTTCCTTTTCGGCATCGCTCAAAGTTGGTGTGCTCAATAAATGCTTAATTTCTGGCATTTGGGCAAAACTTTTGGCTATGGCAGACATATCTTCATACACCTTTGTGTCCTCGTTTTTCTCTTGGGCATAAAGGAATAAAGCGTTTGCGTATCTTTTTGAAATTCTTCCGATTTCCATAAATTTCTTATTAAGAAATACTTATTTCGTCCATCAATTTTTCTACCAAAGCAACTTGTTCTTTTTGGTCTGCCATTTTCTGACGAATAACTTTTTCTGCAATGTCAATAGAAAGCGAAACGACTTGATTGCGAACATCTTTCATCGCTTCGTCTTTTTCTTTCTGAATAGACAAACGAGCCGATTCTATTATTTTTTCGGCTTCGGCAGATGCTTTTGTTTTGGCGTCTTCTATCATCTTGCTTTTCAGTTCGGCTGCCTCTTGCAAAATTGCCATTTGTTTTTGGTGTGCTTCTGCAATGATGGCGTCGCTTGTGGCTTTGATATTGTCTAACTGCAATTTTGCTTCTTCGGCTACGCGTACCGACTCGTTGATGAAGTCGCTACGCTTTTCCACCATATTGACGATTACGGGCCAACCGTACTTCGCCAATACGAAGAATACCACGCAAAACGCTAGTAGCATCCAAAACAATAGACCTGTTTCTGGAACTAATAAAGACATAGTTTTCTAAATTTTGTTTTCAATAAAAGAGATTTTACTCTCAAATTTACTGTACTGCTACAAGGAAGCAAACAACGATAGCAAACAAAGCAGCACCTTCGACCAATGCAGCAATGATAATCATATTTGTACGTATGTCGCTAGTAGATTCTGGTTGACGTGCGATGGCTTCCATAGCACTTCCACCAATTTTACCGATACCGATACCAGCACCTATTGCAGCCAAACCAGCACCGATTGTTGCACCTAATTTTCCAAATCCTGCTGCAGCAGTTGCAGCTTGAAGTAACACTGATAATAACATAGTTTATAAGATTTTAGTTAATAATTTTATTCTTTTATAATTTTTTTCTCTTCGTGAGGTTCAATTCTTGCCAATCCGATGAAAACTGACGCCAACATTACAAACACATACGCCTGAATGAAAGCAACCAATAATTCAAGAAAATTCATAAATATTGTAAATACTACCGCTACGGCAGTCATCGTTACCGAAATTCCTGCACTCATTTTTGCCACCACAAATATCAAGCAAACGAAAGCCAATATAATGGAGTGTCCTGCCAAAATGTTTGCAAAAAGACGAATCATCAATGCAAATGGTTTGGTGAATACGCCGAACAATTCCAATGCTGGCATAAGTGGGAATATCGGACTGCGTAACCACAACGGAACGGCTGGTACAAAAATGTCTTTCCAATATTCTTTTGTGCCGAATATATTTACTACAAGCATTGTTATCAAAGCAAGAACGCAAGTAATGGCAATGTTTCCTGTTGTGTTTGCACCTCCTGGGAACAAAGGTATCAGTCCCATCAAGTTGTTGATGAATATAAAGAAAAATATCGTCAACAAATAGGGCGAGAATTTTTTGTAGTCTTTGCCAACCGATGGCTTAATGACATCGTCTTGAATGCTCATTGTAAGCATTTCTACTGCACCACGAAAACCTTTTGGCGCAGTCATCGGATTCTTCTTGTACCATTTTGCAACATACAAAATGATGAATACAAGCAAGAAAGAATTGATTAGCAATGCCAAAGCGTTTTTAGTGAGCGACAAGTCGAGTGGACGAACTTCGTTGCCTTCTGCGTTTATTTCTACCACTTTACCTACAAAATCACCTTCTTTGGCAATGTAAAAGCCGTTGTACTCTTTACCACCATGCAATTTGCTGTAACAAAATACATTGAACCCTTTTGTTTGACTATAAACAATAATCGGTAACGGAATAGCGATTTCTTTGTCAAACATTTTTGTGATGTGCCATTCGTAAGAATCGCCTGTATGACCAAAAATCACTTCTCCTGGTTTGAAATCTTCGCTTTCTTCTGTCTCTGTAGCATAAATGTTTGTTGTGAACATTGCCACAATCAACAAAAGGAAAATTTTCAATATGTTTGTTTTATTTTTCATTGAATCCTTGTTTTTTCGTAGATTTCAATAAATAAACTGTTTCAAATACTAATAAACTAAAGTAGTACGCAAAAAAAGTAATTAGTACAAAAACGCTGTTTTCTTTTACATAAAAAATGTATAGTGCAATGAATGCCAATGAGCAAAATAACTTTAATGCGACCGATGCCATAAATACCGACATAAATTTAATATTGGATACGCTCAACATAAATTTTAGCGCCCAACAAGTGGCTAATCCTAGTACTAAAAAGAACGTGGGTACACTTAAATACCAATTAAAAAATCCATTGCCTAACATGCCTATAAAAACCGATGTCAATACTGCCCATAAAGCCATCCAAACGATGATGGATTTTTTCAAATTAAACATCATTATAGGTTTATTCTATACAAATTGTAATATTATTATTGTTCATTTCTACCAGTCCGGAGTTTATCTCGATAGTGTTTTCTGCTTCGCCATTTTTGTAAACAATTTCGCCCTTATTTAATGTAGAAATAATGGCGGCGTGGTTTTGCAAAATGGTGAAACGTCCCTTTTTGCCGGGGACACTTACCGAGGTAACCTCTCCGCAAAATACTTGCTTTTCTGGTGAAATAATTGTCAAGTTCATCTCTTATCCGTTTGCTTGCGACATAAGTTTTTTACCCTTTTCTATCGCTTCTTCAATAGTTCCTACAAGGTTGAACGCTGCTTCAGGATATTCGTCCACTTCGCCGTCCATAATCATATTGAAACCTTTGATAGTATCTTCGATAGAAACAAGTGCACCTTTCAAACCTGTGAATTGCTCTGCCACGTGGAATGGTTGCGACAAGAAACGTTGTACACGACGAGCGCGGTGAACAACCAACTTATCTTCGTCAGAAAGTTCTTCCATACCAAGAATGGCAATGATATCTTGCAGTTCTTTGTAGCGTTGAAGTAAAACTTTCACACGTTGTGCGGTGTTATAATGAGCCTCACCAATAATGGTTGGGTCCAAAATTCTTGAAGTCGAATCCAATGGGTCAACAGCAGGGTAGATACCAAGTTCTGCAATTTTACGGCTCAACACCGTAGTTGCATCCAAGTGAGCAAAAGTAGTAGCAGGAGCAGGGTCGGTCAAGTCGTCTGCTGGCACGTAAACCGCTTGTACAGAAGTGATAGAACCATTTTTTGTTGAGGTAATACGCTCTTGCATAGCACCCATTTCTGTAGCCAAAGTTGGTTGATAACCAACGGCAGAAGGCATACGACCAAGCAATGCTGAAACTTCAGAGCCTGCTTGTGTAAAACGGAATATGTTGTCGATAAAGAAAAGAATGTCTTTACCACCTTCGTCGCGAAACGATTCAGCAACTGTAAGTCCCGAAAGTGCAACAGAAGCACGTGCTCCTGGTGGTTCGTTCATCTGTCCGAACACCATTGCCAATTTTGAGTTTTTCAAGGCTTCGTGGTCAACTTTGCTCAAGTCCCAACCACCTTCTTCCATACTTTTTTTGAATTCTTCGCCGTAGTCAACAATTCCTGCTTCAATCATTTCGCGGAGCAAGTCATTACCTTCACGAGTACGTTCACCTACACCAGCGAATACAGAAATTCCGTTGTGTGCTAAAGCAATGTTGTTGATAAGTTCTTGTATAAGTACGGTTTTACCTACGCCGGCACCACCAAACAAACCAATTTTACCACCTTTTGTATAAGGTTCGAGCAAGTCGATAACTTTAATACCTGTAAAAAGAACTTCTTGAGAAGTAGAGAGGTCTTCAAATTTAGGAGGTTCGCGGTGAATAGGGTATGCACCTTCTTTCGTGAGTTGTTTCATTCCATCTACAGCCTCGCCAATTACGTTCATTACGCGTCCTTTAATTTGGTCGCCTTTAGGCATTGTAATAGGTGAACCTGCGGCAACAACTTCCATTCCACGCATTAGTCCATCGGTAGAGTCCATTGCAATGGTGCGGACGGTCTCTTCTCCAATGTGTTGTTGGCATTCCAATACCAATTTTTGTCCGTTAGGACGAGTTACTTCGAGTGCTTCGTGAATCTGTGGTAGAGATTCAGTATCTTTCCCGAAATTGACATCCACAACAGGTCCAATCACCTGCGTGATGAATCCAATTTTTTGTGACATAGTATATTAAGGTTTCTATTTCTATTAAAAAAGAAAGGGGCAAACGCATCTATACATCAGCAAAAATAACAAATTATGCCCTTCTTTTAAATTCAAAACGACCAAAGTTACAAAATTTAATTTTGAAAATGCAAACTTTTAGGCATAAAAAACTTACAAATTCTTATGTTTTTGCCTAAAAAATAAAAAAAGGCAACCAAATCTGGTCGCCTAAAAGTTGAGAATCGCAGAATATGTGATTCGTTATATTCCAAAACTGATGGAATTGATGTATTCGTATATGTAACTTGCAAAACCGATTGAGAATATGCCGATAAGGCAAATAATAAATGAAATTTTTGCGTACCAGTCTGTCTTGAATTTCTCTATTGGTGCTTCGTTGGCATTGATGAATAGTGCTTTTACGACCAACAAATAGTAGTACAACGAAATTACTGTGTTGAGCAATGCAATGAACAAAAGTACATATTCGTGTTGTTCTGCTACCGCAGTAAACACAAAAAACTTACTGAAGAATCCTGCTGTTGGAGGTATTCCACCGAGCGAGAACATTGCAAGCATCAAAACAATAGAGAGGTTTGGATTCGTTTTGTACAATCCGTTGTAGTCGCTGATGTTGATTTTTCCAGTAGCATTTTCAATGGCATTTGCCACACCGAATGCTGCCAAGTTTGAAACTACATATACCAAAATGTAATAAATGCTTGCACCCATACCTTGTGCAGTGCCGATGAAAACCGCTAAAACGATGTATCCTGCTTGAGATATTGACGAGAATGCGAGAAAACGCTTAAAGTTGTTTTGGCGAATGGCAAAAATGTTACCTACAGTAATGGTAATGGCAATTATCCACCAAAGAATGATGTTCCATTGTTCGAACAAATTGCCGAAAACGCGATACAAAAATACCATCAGTGCGAAAACCGCTGCACCTTTCGAAATGGTAGAAAGGTATGATGTTACATTTGTTGGTGCGCCTTCATAAACATCGGCTGTCCAAAGGTGAAATGGCACAAGCGATAGTTTGAAAAACAAACCTGTAAGCACAAATGTAAGTGCCAAAATCAACAGATTTGAAGGTGAAGAGATGGTTGTTGCGATGTCTTCGAAATAGAGTGTTCCGCAATTTCCGTATAACAATGAGAGTCCGAAAAGCATTATTACTGAGGAAAATACGGCAGTAAGAATGAACTTTGCACCTGCTTCGGCAGAATTGTGTTTGTATTTGTCGAATGCTACCAATGTAGCAACTGGAAGTGATGCAGTTTCTAATCCAATGAAGAAAAGAATGAAATTTCGTGCCGAGATCATCAAATACATTCCGAAAAGTGTTATCAGCACAAGCATAAAGAACTCTCCACGTTTGAAGGCTGTGTCTTCTTTTTTTAACCAACTGTACGATTGTAAAAAGATGATAAGCACACCAATATTGAGAATGTTTTTGGTCATTATTTCAATATCGCCATTTACGAACATTCCTGCAAAAGATTGTCCAGTAATGGGGAAAAGAAAACCGCACACGGTATGAATAAACCACAAGGAGCAAGCCGAAAAATGAAACCAATTTTTGGCTTTGTCGTTTGAAAAAAGGTCGTATATTATCAGTATTAAAAAGACAAGAAGTAAAGACATTTCTTGTCTCATCAAAAGATAGTTGCTTAAATCCATATTTTTGTTTTTATTTTTACCAATTAATACTTCCGCTGATTATGTCTGACACCCAATGAGGGAACATACCTATAATCGTTACGCATACAATAAGACCAATTACTGCAATTTTTTCGTACCAAACTGCATCGGTCAGTTTTAAGTGTTCTTCGTTGGTGCATACGCCATATAATATTTTACCGACAACACGCAAAATATATACAGCAGTGATTACGATAGAAGAACAAGCGATTATTGTAAGTACTCGATGAAACATATCAGGATGCGAGAATGAACCGACGAAAATGGTCATTTCGGCTACGAATCCGCTCAACCCTGGAAGTCCAAGCGAAGCCAAACCTGCTATCACATAGCAGACCGAAAGGAACGGCATTATTCTCATCAACCCGTTCAAATCTCTGATGTCGCGAGTGTGTGTTCGTCCGTATATCATTCCAATTAAAGCAAAGAAAAGTGCAGTCATAAGTCCGTGCGAAAGCATTTGCATAATGGCACCCGTCATTGCCGTTTTGTTAAGCATAAGCAATGCGAAAAGCACTAAACCACAGTGACTTACCGAAGAATAGGCGTTGATGTATTTCAAGTCGGTTTGTTTGATGGCACCAAATGCGCCATAAACTACGCTGATGCCTGTGAGCAACAAGAAAATCCAAGCCATTTCGCTTGCGGCTTCGGGTAAAAGGCAAATGGCAATTCTGTAACATCCGTAACCTCCCAATTTCATTAACACGCCAGCGTGAAGCATTGATACTGCTGTAGGTGCCGATGCGTGACCATCAGGCGACCAAGTGTGAAATGGAAACATTGCGCCAAGCACGCCAAAACCAACGAAAGTAAGTGGGAAAAATACGCGTTGCCATTCCATAGGAATGTTTGCTTTTGCTATTTCAAGTATATTGAAAGAAAGACTTCCGTCGGCAGTTTCGGCACTAAAGTGAATACCCAAAACACCGAGAATAAGAAATGCGGAACCTCCCATCAACATTAGTGTAAGTTTCATTGCAGAGTATTCTTTCTTTCCTGTTCCCCAAAGTCCGATGAGCAAATACATTGGAATAAGTGCAGTTTCGTAGAAAAGCACCATTGTGAACATATCTATAGAAATAAAGAAACCATATACGCCAATAGCGAGCAACGTAAGCCAAATAAAGAAATCTCTTGTGAGTGGTTGAATGTTCCACGAAGCAAACACTCCAGTGAAAACAATGATTGCAGAAAGCAAAATCATTACTACCGAAATTCCGTCCACGCCTACTGCATAATGAATGTTGAGCGCAGGATACCAAAGGTAATCTGCCATAAAAAGCATATCTGCAGTATTGCCCAAATTTCGTTCGTTAAGAAACATAAACAATAATGCAATTGCCAATCCTAACTCGATGGTGGCGCCAATTACCGCTACTGCTCTTACTTGTTTGATGTTTCGGCAAGGAATAAATCCAAGCAACATTAAAACTGGTATTATGACAAATAATGAAAGAAAATCCATATTGAGTATGTGTTATCGTTTATTTGAATCAGTTCCTAATTCTTAATTATATTAGTATCATTATAAGTACAATGACTAATGCTCCACCAATGAAAATGGTAACGTAGTCTTGTACCAATCCCGACTGCAAATTCTTAGTTTTTTGCGAAACAAAATTTGTTGTCCACGACAATCCGTTCATAAATCCGTCAACTACGTGTCTGTCGAACCACGCGATTGGTCTTGATATACCTTCGAAAATAATTCGTTTCGTAACGAATACCCAAATTTCATCAAAATAGAATTTATGATAAGCCGAAGTGTAAAGACCTTTGACGGTATCGGCAACTTTGTCGGGTATTTCACTTTTCTTGAAATACATTTTCGTAGCAATGCCAATGCCGATAAGTGCAACTCCAATGCTTGCACTTGCAATAGCCCAATTGATGTGAGTTTCAAATGGCATAGCATCTGCCGAAACATAGTGCGAAAATGGAATAAATCCGCATACGCAAGTAAGTGTTGCCAAGAATATCAGTGGGAATGTCATCACAAAAGGCGCTTCGTGAGGCGTATGCTCATATTCTTTGTTGTTGTCGTTCCAAAAAATATTGAAATACAAGCGGAACATATAAAAAGCCGTAAGTCCAGCGCAGAAATAAAGGCAAGCAAATAATATTTTATCGCTATGGAAAGCGGCTACAAGTATTTCGTCTTTACTAAAAAAGCCCGAAAATGGTGGAATTCCTGCTATAGCCAAACAAGCGATGAGAAATGTAATGTTCGTGATTTTCAAGTATTTGTTCAAACCGCCCATTGCGCTCATTTCGTTGCTATGAACAGCGTGAATAACGGCACCAGCACCAAGGAACAATAATGCTTTGAAGAATGCGTGCGTAAACAAATGGAACATTGAAGCCATATATCCCAAACCTTCGTGTCCTGCTAAACCCGATACGCCAAGCGATGTAATCATATACGCAATTTGCGAAATGGTAGAGAAGGCGAGCACTCGTTTTATGTCAGTTTGCGTACAAGCCACAATTGCCGCAAAAAGTGATGTTATTGCTCCAATGTATGCAATAATGGTAAGCACTTCGGGTGTGCCAAGATAATATACGGGGAAAAGTCGCGCTACGAGGAAGACTCCAGCCACTACCATAGTTGCTGCGTGAATCAATGCAGATACTGGCGTCGGACCTTCCATTGCATCGGGCAGCCAAATGTGGAACGGTAGCATTGCCGATTTTCCAACACCACCCATAAAGATGAGCATCATTCCCCAAGACAAAACAGAAATACCAAGGAACGAAAGTCCTGCGGTTTTCATTATCAATTCGTTGTTCTCTGGATTAGTAAGCGAAATAAAATCGAATGTTTCTGAATAGAATGAAACAAGCAGAATACCAACCAAGAAAAAGAAATCGGCAAAGCGGGTAACAATGAATGCTTTTTTAGATGCCGCAATTGCCGATTTTTTGGTGTAATAAAATCCAATCAAGGAGTATGACGATACGCCCACCAATTCCCAAAAAATGTACATTTGGAATATGTTTGTAGCCACAACAAGTCCGAGCATAGAGAATGTGAACAACGACAACAAAGCGTAATAGCGTTGAAAACCACGTTCGCCGTTCATATAACCAAAACTATAAATATGCACCATCAGCGACACTGTAGAGATTACTACAAGCATCATTACAGAAATAGGGTCGAGCAGAATGCCCAAATCTATGTGCAAGTGTTCGGTTATTTTTAACCATTCAAAATTGAATGCGATAATTTTTTGATAGATGCCGTCAATCAATCCTACAGAAAAGAAATAATCGTATGCTGCAATGTACGATAGAATGGCAACTATTCCTAACCCAATAGTTCCAAGTATGCCCGATGTCATTGGTTTGAACTTGTTGTCCATCAGTCCAAGGAAGATGAACATCAAGGCGGGAATTACTAATATCGGTAATGTGTATGTGAACATATTTTTTAGTGTTTCAAATTGTTTACCTTATCTACAAAAATATTCTGTATGTTTCTGTAAATGTTTATGATGATGGCTATTGCCAATGCGGTTTCGGCTGCCGCAATTCCAATAATGAACAATGTAAAGAAAAATCCATCTAATTGTCCAGGGAAAAGATAGCGGTTGAAAACCGTAAAATTTATGTTCACGGCATTCAGCATCAGTTCGAGCGACATAAGGATGGTCAGCAAGTTTCGTCGTGCCAAAAATCCGTACACGCCGACAAAAAACATTATCGTGCTGACAATTAAATATGCTTCTATTGGAACGTTCATTTTTTAATCGTTAAATTGTTAAATCATTATCTTTTTCTTGCAATCATAATACCACCAATAATGCAAGCCAATAGCAAAATACTTATTGCTTCAAACGGCAATAAATATTGATTTTTATCAGTTCCCATGAGGGTTTGTCCTACTTGTTGCATTGTAGGTTCTTGCCAAATTTGGTTGGCTACTTTGAAAACATTGTTCAGTATAATGTACAAGCAAAGTCCAAAACCAACTACTGCTGTAAGTGCTGCAGCGAGTAATCTTCCCCAATGGCGAGGTTTTTCTTTATCGCCTGCGTGACTTGTAAGCAAAATGGAGAAAACAAACAATACTAAAATGCCACCTGCATAAACCGAAATTTGTACGCCAGCCAAAAATTCGTAGTCGAGCATAAAGTATAGTCCTGCGGTTGCGATAAGTACGAAAAGCAAATAAGTGGCAGAGCGCAAGATTCTCTTCGACGTTACCGACAGAATCGAAAATACTACGATTACCGCAGCCAATATGTAAAAAATAATTTGTTCAGCCATTTTTATTCTTTATTTGTGTTTGTTGGTTTTTGTTCAGCAACTTTTTTCTCTTTCATTTTCGAACCTTCGTGATTAAGTTTTTTCACTAAAATCTCGCGACGAAAAACTGCATTTTCAAAAGTATTCTCGAATTTTATTGCGCCTTGAGGGCAGTTCATTACGCACACGTTGCAAAATGTGCAAGAGCCTAAATCGTAGAAATAATTTTTTAAAACTTTTTTCTTTTTGCCGTCTTCGGTTTCAATTATCTCAGATTCTATTTTAATAGTGCCGTTTGGGCAATTCATTTGGCAAAGTCCACAAGCAGAACACGAGTGCTCGTTTTGTTCGTTGTGAATCATTATCAACTCGCCACGAAAACGCTCAGGCACGTGCAATGTGGTGTGTCGGTTTTCGGGGTAACATTCGGTTACTTTCGGTGTAAAAAACTCTTTGATGGTAACTTTCATACCCGTCAAAAGAGATTTTATTCCTTTGAAAAGTGATGTGAAATATGTTGTAAATGAACTCATGTATGTTTAATCGTTTAATCGTTCAGCGTTTATCTGCTTATTTGTTTGTTTAATTGGTCTCAAGTCAAAGGTCAAATGTCTGAGGTCTCTTAACTCTTAACTCTTAACTCTTAACTCTTCTCTGTATTTTAATTCTTAATTATCTCCCATTCGGTCGATGATTATGAATTATTTCCCTTTGGCCATAATTCATAATTCAAAATTCTTAATTATCTAAAAGTGCCATCCGTAAACAACTATTATTGCCATAACTACTAAATTTACCATATTTATTGGCAATAGATATTTCCATTCCAAATGCAAAAGTTGGTCAATACGCAAACGGGGGAACGTCCATCGTACCCACAAACTCAAGAAAATGAGCAATGTTACTTTGCCGAAAAACCAAATTACCGATGGAATGTAATCCATTATCGCATTAAATCCGTCCCAACCACTGATGTGAAATGGCATCCAACCGCCAAGAAACATTGTAGTAGCAATTCCTGCAATAATAAACATATTCAAATATTCCGAAAGGTAGAAAAAACCAAACTGAATGCCAGAATATTCTGTGTGGTAACCAGCAGTCAATTCAGATTCTGCTTCGGGTAGGTCGAACGGACCACGATTAGTCTCGGCGTGTCCTGCTATCAAATAGATGATGAATGCGATTATGGCAGGGATATGTCCTTTGAAAATGAACCATCCGTCTGCTTGTGCCTCAACTATTTCACAAAGTTGCATAGTGCCAGCGAGTGCCACTACAGTGAGCAAAGAAATGCCTGCCGAAAGTTCGTAACTTATAAGTTGTGCACCACTTCGCATTGCTCCAATCATCGAGAATTTGTTATTGCTTGCCCAACCTGCCATAAGAATTCCCACAATTCCTAACGATGAAACTGCCAAAATGTAGAAAATGCCAATATTGAAATCAAGCACTTGCATACCTTTGCCGAATGGCAATGCACCAAATGCCAAAAATGATGATGCAATGACGATGAATGGCGCCGTGTAGAACAAAACTTTGTCTATATGATTGATTGAGATTATCTCTTTCAAAAGAATTTTGAACATATCGGCAATAGGTTGCAAAACGCCCCACGTGCCTACACGGTTTGGACCAAGACGACATTGAAAGAAAGCGCAAATTTTACGTTCGCCGTAGATGAGTGCCAAAGCGATGAGTGCATATAGTGTAAGAAGTATTACGCCTACAAGTACAAACTCTATTGTCAGTACCCAAAATTCTGGCATACAACCTCTTAATAATTCATCGAACCAATTTGTAACTATTTGAAAATCGAACATCGTATGAGTTAAATTGTTTTAGTCGTTAAATTCTTAATTATCTATCGGTCAATATCAGGCACTACATAGTCCATCGAACCACCGATAGCAATGAAATCGGCAATTTTTTCGCCACGACTTATTGTGTCCATAGCCGAAACCAATGTCATTGATGGTGAACGGAAATGCAAACGTGATGGTGTCTTTTCGCCGTCGCTCACAAGGTAAACGCCAAATTCTCCACGTGCAGTTTCTACACGCTGAAAATATTCGCCAGCAGGCAATTTGATGATTGGTTTTGGCTTGTTGCGAAAATCGCCGTCAGGAATTCCGTCAATCAGTTGTTCTATGATATTTAATGATTCTTCTATCTCGTCCAAACGAACTATGTATCGAGCAAAAGTGTCTCCTTCTGTACGAAGCACTTCGTTGAATTTTACCTTGTCGTAAAGCGAATATGGTGCCACTTTACGAATGTCGCAGTGGAATCCCGATGCACGACCCGCAGGACCAGTTACGCCAAACGAAATGGCTTGTTCTTTGCTAAAAATGCCTACGCCTTCCATACGTCCACGTGCAATGACGTTGCCTGTATATATAGCGTGGTATTCTTTTAATTTTTCGCGTTGATATTTTATGTATTCGCTCACTTGTTTTTGAAAATCTTGACGAATGTCTTGCATTACACCACCTATCACGTTGTAGTTGGTAATAAGTCGTCCACCACAATTTTCTTCAAATATGTCAAGTATTTTCTCGCGGTCGCGCATCCCATAAATAAACGCTGTGAGTGCACCCATATCCATACACATACACGACCATCCAAGCAAGTGCGATGCTATACGTGTGAGTTCGTCCATTATCATACGGATGTATTCTGCACGAAGTGGAACTTCTATTTCGCCCGCTTTCTCTATACACATACAAAGTGCGTGTCGGTTGATGTGCGACGAAAGATAATCCAAACGGTCGGTGAAATGAAGAATTTGAGGATAGGCAAGTCCTTCGCTCAATTTCTCGATACCACGATGAATATATCCACAATGTGGGTCAACTTTCTTGATGATTTCGCCATCAAGCGAAACGCGATAGTGCAAAACGCCGTGTGTGGCTGGGTGTTGAGGTCCAATGTTTACTACATAGTCCTCATCTTCAAAAACTTTTTCTTCGGCTTCAATCACTTCGTTGTTCTCGAATGTGAGTCTTGACAAATGGTCGTCAATTTCAACACTTTCGAGCGATAACGGATTTTCGTCGGCATAATCTTTTCTTAAAGGAAATCCCTTCCATTCTTTCGAGAGGAAGAATCGTCTCATATCAGGGTGATTGATAAAACGAATGCCGAAGAAATCATATATTTCTCGTTCGTTAATATTGGCTGTATCCCAAAGGTCGCTTACAGTGAAAAGTTCGGGATGCTCTCGGTCATCGGTGCTGGTGTGCAAAACAATGTTTTTGCTCATATCTGCCGATGACGACAAGAAATAAACTACGCCTAATTTTCCGTCTTTATCTACACCACAAATATGCGCCAAATAGTCGAAACAAAGCACATCGTTTTGTCTGACTATTTCTGCCAATGTTCTAAAATCTTCTTTTGTGGCGGTTATTGTAAGATATTTTCCTTCTTCGATAATCGCGTTAGGGAGTTTATTGCTAATAAGTTCTTTTATTTTTTCCATAACAACCAATTATCTTTTTTTATTGAAAATAAAGCGTTCGAGTTTCATTTTTCTTTGCAACTGCATCATTCCATATAGCAATGCTTCTGGTTTAGGTGGGCAACCAGGAATGTACACATCTACGGGGATGATTTCGTTCACACCTTTCACTACGTGATACGAGTTGCAGAATGGTCCGCCACTAATGGCACAACTACCCATTGCAATTACATATTTTGGTTCTGCCATTTGGTCGTAAAGTCGTTTCAGTACGGGTGCCATTTTGTTTACAATAGTACCCGCTACGATGATAACATCGGCTTGGCGTGGACTGTTACGAGTAACTTCAAAACCGAAACGGGCGAAATCGTATCGTGCTGCACCGACGCTCATAAATTCAATACCACAACAACTTGTGGCGAAAGTGAAAGGCCACATAGAGTTCGAGCGTCCCCAATTGATAATTTTATCGAGCGAAGTAACTACAATGTTCGTGCCGTTTTTGCGAAGTTCTTCGGCATATTGCTCAAGGTACTCGTTGTCTTTGAACTCGTCGTACTTAATGCCTTTTATGTCAATTTTCTTTACTTCCATTCCAATGCTCCTTTCTTCCAAGCGTAAGCCAAACCGAGTACAAGTATCAAAATAAAAAATCCGATGCTGATTAATCCATTCACCCCAAAAGTGCGAACTGCCGTTGCCCAAGGGAAGAGAAATACTGTTTCAACATCGAACATCAAATAAAGTATAGCGAAAAGGTAATAACCGACTTTGAATTGCATCCAAGAGGTGCCTCGTGTAGGGATACCACATTCGTATGTCTCGCTTTTCTGTTTGTTGTGGGAGTATGGCGAGAGTAGTAGTGCCACAGCCAAACCTCCAATTACCAAAATTATAGCAGTAATAAATACGACTATCAATAGTACAGAATTCATTTGTTTTATTCTTGTTATTAGATTTACGGTAACTACAAATATAGGGTGTTTTTTTTGAAAATAAAAGCAAAAAATAGTCGCTTTTTTTTAGAAAAATTAGGCGTAAAAAATAATTTGTTAGAATTTTGGGCTAAAAATTTACAGTTTTTCTAAAAATAGGTATGCTATTTGCAATTTATTAAGCAGTTTGATAAAAACAAGTTTAATATTTTTTTTGATAAAAATGTCAGGTAACTTTATTTAGGGATAGTCATTTAATTC
>DCHK01000048.1:0-5566 GCA_002315615.1 Bacteroidales bacterium UBA1754
CTATTTCGCGACTATCCCTACTTAGCGAAAATGGCACAGAATATCTCCCCACCGAAATTGATGCACTCCAATTCTCATCTCCCGAATCAAAGCAGATGGAGGAAGAAAGACAACGCTCGTTGGAGAATATCCGAAATTTGATTATCAATCACATTAATCAATTCCACAAGCTCCCCACAACCGATGAAATTCATCAAGTCATCGGTAACGATGTGTTAATTGGCATCCCAATGACCGACGCAGAAAATTTGCAATACGCATATCACATCCGCTATGTTTCAAAACTTGTTGTCGATAGAGAACTCAATATTGTCTTGCCAGACTATTCAAATATGATAATTCCTCTTGAACCACAACAAAAAGCCGTATATATACTATTTTTGAAACACAAAGATGAGGGCATTTTACTGAGTAAAATTGCTGAACACCAAGCAGAATTGGAGAATATCTATTCCACATTGATGCCTAACAAAAACGAAGCAATGGTAAAAAAAATTGCCGAGAATATTTGCCGACCATCATCAAAGAATTTGCAACAAAACATTTCCAAGATTAACGCCACATTCCGAAAGGCAATCCTCAATCCCGAAATCTCAACAAAATTCTGCATTACAGGTCAACGCCGACACCCCTACAGCATCCACATTCCAAATGTCGAATTACCCGCCTTTTTCAAGTAGCAGTTGGTGAGTATGAAGATAGTAGGTATTATAGTTTTTTTCTACCACCCCAGCATCTGTTTTTCTTGATTATAGAAAAAACTTTCAGGAAGATTCATCGGATTGCCGATGTTTATAATGGTGTACCCCTCTTCAACAATTTGCTTTATCCAAAGTCCATTGATGCGATACATTGGAATATTTTGCAAATCCTCAATTTTAGCAATGTAGCCGTCAGTTTTTATATTGTCATAAAGGGGATTGTTTTTCATATCATCAAACGCTTCGGATATACTCCACTCGCGCGCCGGTTGAACGACTTTTGTACCATCAGACAATGTATATTCATATCCATCAAGATGGAATTTTTGCCCACGAATATAGGCATCATCAAAAGCAAGAATGTTTTCTTTACCAAGTGTGCGACTCAATCGTTTAGTGGCAACCTTTATTGCTTGCATACTTCGCCCCACTATCACATATTTGCCGTTCGTGCCATAACGAATATTGACAACCGAGATAGGATAACGCGTTTTCTCGTATTTCAAACGGCATATTTTATCATTGAGTTGCACATCTTGCGCTATTGCAAGGTGCGCCAACAACAATAATAGTAATGTCGCTATGAATTTTGAAGTTTTTGTAAACAATGACTCGTTTGTTAAAAATTAGTTCAAGACACATTTAGAAAATTTTCTCAAAATGATCTTAAACCATTATTTACTTCATTCGTAAATATTTTTCCAATTCTATTGCCGCACGACAACCTGATGCCGCTGCTGTAATGGCTTGCTGATAGAAAGGGTCTGCCACATCGCCTGCTGCAAAAACGCCCTCTACATTTGTTTGTTGCGTACCAGGTTTGGTAACAATATATCCTTTTTCGTCCAAATCTATCACACCTTGAAAAACTTTGGTGTTTGGATTATGACCGATTGCCAAGAAAAATCCGTCAATTGCAATGCGTTCTTCTTTGTTTTCTTTCGTATTGAACAAAACCGCACCTTCAACACCATTTTCGCCAAAAAGCGAACGTGTCTCGTGTTCGAAAAGCACCTCAATATTTGCCGTATCGAATACGCGTTTTTGCATAATGTCCGAAGCACGCAAAAATGATTTTCGCACAATTACATACACCTTGTTGCAAATGCCCGAAAGGTACAGTGCTTCTTCGCAAGCAGTGTCGCCACCACCTACTACAGCCACATTTTTCTTACGATAGAAAAAACCATCACAAGTGGCACAAGCAGAAACTCCCATACCAGCATATTTTGCCTCGTCGGGCAAACCAAGATACTTGGCAGAAGCACCTGTTGCAATAATCACAGCATCAGCTTCTATTTCGGTTTTACCATCGACGATAATTTTTTTTGTTTTCCCCGAAAAATCAACTGCAGTAACGATGCCCGAGCGGACTTCCGCATTAAATCTTTCGGCTTGTTTACGCAAATCTTCCATCAATCCAAAACCTGTAACACCTTGCGGATAACCAGGAAAATTTTCTATTTCGGTAGTGGTTGTTATTTGTCCACCAGGTTGAATTCCTTCGTAAATAACTGGCGAAAGGTTTGCTCTACCAGCATAAATTGCAGCCGTATATCCTGCGGGTCCCGAACCTATTATCAGGCATTGTATATGTTCCATTTTATATTAAAAACGTTTAGTATTTTTGTTGTCAAATCAAATTATTATCTCAAGTCTATTATTTCATCATCAGTTTTTGGCGTAAAAACAAAACTTGCACTCTGCAAATTTTGGTTTTCAAGATATTGTTTCATTTTCACACTTGTGTTTATTCCATTTCGGCTTCGTGCCTCTACGAACAATGGATTCAAAGTCGCTTTTTCTATCAAAATTCTAATTTGAAAATATGGCGCATTTTTATCTTGTGGATAAAGTTTCAAATCGTAAACTGCTTTCCCACCGTATGTCGTATCGTTTTCTTTCTTTATTTGGTAACCTGTTTTGTATGACGACAACAGCAACAACGGATTCACCTCTTTCAGTTCATCAACAGTAGGTGTAGATATTGTAACTTCTTTGTTGTCTTTCATATAAACCCATTGCGTTTTACCATCAAAATAAGTATCTACATTATTGAGCGACATTTTGAATTTATCTGCCTTTAGCAGAAATGTGCCAGGCAAAGTCTGCTTTTGTTCGGTTTGAGCATTGTTTATTATCAAATCGAACGAACCTTTTATTCCTGTGGTTTTCTTAATCTTTTCAGATGTCTTGTTCAAAATAGACATTGCATCTGCATCGACCACTTGTGCAGAAATCATCTGTACAAAAAACAGCGACAATATAAAAACAAATGATTTTTTCATAAAAAAATAATTTTAATCAGATATTAGTTAGACTATCAATTTTAGCTATTGTTTAATTCGTAACAAAATATCTTCCAATCCCATTTCATCGACCAACACTTTGCGTGGCTTGCTACCATCGGCAGCGCCTACTACTCCATATTTTTCAAGTTGCGAAACGATACGAGCAGCACGATTAAAACCAAGTTCCAACACTTGCTGAATGTACGAAGTGGAACATCTGCCCTGTTGCACCACCAAACGAGCGGCTTGTTCAAACTTGGCGTCAATTCTTGTTACCGAGCCACTTTCGTCAGAATCGAAATCGCCGCCACCTTCGTTGCCACCTTTATATTCGGGCAACTGATATGGCATAGCATAAGATTGCTGATTGCTTACATATTTCACCAAAGCCTCTACTTCTGGCGTATCTACGAAAGCACACTGAACACGAATATCCTGACCATTCTCCTTATACAACAAATCACCTTTTCCTACCAATTGTTCTGCGCCCGTAGTATCCAAAATTGTGCTTGAATCGACACGAGATGACACCTTGAATGCTATACGCCCTGGCACATTGGCTTTAATAATACCTGTAATAATATTAACAGAAGGACGCTGAGTAGCCAAAATCATGTGCATACCTACAGCACGTGCTTTTTGAGTGATACGCGCAATAGGCGTTTCCACTTCTTTTCCTGCCACCATAATAAAATCACCAAACTCATCAATCACAATCACGATATACGGCAAGAAACGATGTCCTTTATTTGGATCTAATTTACGAGAAATGAATTTTTCGTTGTATTCCTTTATGGTACGACAACCAGCCTGCATCAACAACTTATAACGGTCTTCCATTTCTATCACTAATGAATTAAGCGTAGAAACCACCTTTGTAGAGTCGGTAATGATAATGTTTTCAGAATCGGGCATTGCCGCCATATAATGTTTTTCGAGTGCCGAATACAAAGCAAATTCCACCATTTTGGGATCAACAAGCACAAACTTCAGTTCAGACGGATGTTTTTTGTATAGCAATGACGTAATAATGGCATTCAAGCCCACAGATTTACCTTGTCCGGTAGCACCTGCCACAAGCAAGTGAGGAGATTTTGCGAGGTCGAACGTAAACACCTCATTAGTGATTGTTCGTCCCAAAGCAATTGGCAACGCAAATTTACTCTCTTCTTGAAATTTTTTAGAAGCAATGACAGAGTGCATCGAAACTATTTGCGGATTGGCATTCGGCACTTCAATACCCACTGTACCTTTTCCTGGAATTGGTGCAATAATGCGTATTCCAGTAGCCGAAAGATTCAACATTATGTCATCTTGAATGTTTTTTATTTTTGATACTTTTACACCTGCCTTCGGCACAATTTCGTAGAGCGTTATAGTTGGACCAACAGTAGCTGTTATCGAATCGATTTCTATGCCGAAATTTTGCAAAATAGTTTTAATCTTTTCTTTGTTTTCTTGCTCTTTTTCGTCAACTACTGGAGAATTTTCATTCTCATACGTTTTCAAAAGAGAAAGTGGCGGCATACGGTATTTACTCAAATCGCAACGAGGGTCATATTTACCTTGTTCTGCAATAATTGGTTGATTGTCTGATTCCTCATCATCTGCATCGTTAACATCTCCGTCACCACCATCGTTATCATCGTCATCAGAAGATACTCCTTCGCCGTTTTCTGTCTCAGTTCCGACAGTTTCATTCCCTTTATTGCCCGATCCTTCTACTATTACCGTTCCTTCACCTTCTGGTACAAGTGTATCAGTCACAACAATTGGTTCACTTTCAACTACAGCATTTTCATTTTCATTCTCACTCTCCGCCTTTCGAGTAAATATATTTTTCAAATATGGTATTGTGCCATCAAATGCAAATATCATAAACAGTCCCAACGACAATAACAAAATTATAAAAGTACCGAAACCACCAAAATAACTGCTTAGCCAGTCGCTCAACACTACACCCTCTTTCCCACCTACAAAAAGAAACGAATTCTTAAAGAATGGTTGAACCAAAAACGCCAAAGCAACTGAAAACCATACCAAACCGAATGACGAGAAAATAAAGGTTTTCCAAAGCGGTTTTATTTTTTTACCAATCAGATGAAATGAAAATATTGCCAAGAAATAAACAACAAAAAACGATGCTAAACCAAACCCATTATTTACCAACATCTCAGAAAGATATGCGCCATTTTTTCCTGCCAAATTTTTTGCTTTAAAAGATGCATCGTACGTCAATTTATCGTCAACATACAACATACTTTGGTCGGCAGCCCCCGTGAAAAGATACGACAACATTGCCAAAAACAAATATGCTGCAAAAAACGCCAAAAATACACCCAAAGCAATTTGAGTACGTTCATCTTTCAGTATTTCAATAATTTTTTTTCTTTTATTTCCCATTCTTTCAAATTTTGCTGTTGATTTTCACAATTCTTGCAAATATAAAGAAAAAATTGGGGTTCTTTTATTGAAAATAAAGAATAAATTTGCACATACTTTCAACATAGCAATTATGCAAAAAAAGGAACGATACACTAAAATTATTGAGTGGTTTCAAAAAAATATGCCCGT
>DCHK01000048.1:5707-36044 GCA_002315615.1 Bacteroidales bacterium UBA1754
CCCGCATTATTCAAAAAATATCCTGATGCTCAGGCACTTGCCAAAGCCACGCCCGAAGAAATATACGAACTAATAAAAAGCATTTCGTACCCAAATAGCAAGGCGAAACACCTTTGCGGAATGGCACAAAAACTTATTTCTGACTTTGAAGGAAATGTCCCGAACGACATAGAGCAACTGCAAACGCTGCCTGGCGTAGGACGAAAAACCGCTAATGTGGTAGTTTCTGTTATGTGGGGAAAAGCGGCAATGCCCGTCGATACGCACGTTTTCAGAGTTTCTGAAAGAATTGGACTTACCACCAACTCGAAAACACCACTTACTACAGAAAAAGAACTCACCAAAAACATTCCTAATGAACTATTGGCTATTGCACACCATTGGATTTTACTACACGGACGATATATTTGCACGGCACGAAATCCAAAATGCAACGAATGCGGCATTGCTCCGTGGTGCAGATTTCGAGAAAAATCAACTAATAACAAATAAGCATTTACCTCCATTAAAAATATTGTTCACACATAAAATTTTCAAAAACTCAACTTTTCTGTTTTTATATGATTTTTTTTGTGTAACTTTGGACTTCAAAAATTCATACGAATATTTTAATATTTTTACATAATGAAAAAACATAATTTCAACGCGGGACCATCTATACTCCCAAGAGAAGTAATCGAAAAAACAGCACAAGCAGTTTTAGATTTTGAAAACGACGGCCTTTCTATTCTTGAAATCAGCCACAGAGCAAAAAACTTCCAACCTATTGTTGATGAAGCTGTTGCATTGTTTAAAGAAATTTTGAATATTCCAGAAGGATATTCCGTAGTATTCCTTGGAGGTGGTGCAAGTTTGGAATTTTGTATGGTTCCTTTCAACTTTTTGGAAAAGAAAGCCGCTTACGTCAACACTGGTGTTTGGGCTAAAAAAGCAATGAAAGAAGCAAAAGGTTTTGGCGAAGTTATTGAAGTAGCTACTTCTGCTAACGAAAACTTTACTTGGGTTCCTAAAGTTGGAAAAGACTACCAAATCCCTACTGATGCAGATTATCTTCACATCACTACTAACAATACAATTTTTGGTACAGAGTTGTTTGCTGACATAGATTCTCCAATTCCTGTAATTGCCGATATGTCATCAGATATTTTCTCTCGCCCAATTGATGTATCTAAATATGGTATGATTTACGGTGGTGCTCAAAAGAACTTGGCTCCTGCAGGTTTAACATTCGTCATCGTTAAAAACGAATTGCTCGGTAAAGTAAGCCGTTATATCCCTACAATGCTTGATTATAGAACTCACGTTGAAAATGGTTCTATGTTCAACACACCTCCTGTACTTCAAATCTACACTGCTCTTCAGTCATTAAAATGGTTGAAAGCACAAGGTGGTGTAAAAGAAATGGAAAAACGTAACAAAGCAAAAGCAGAATTGCTTTACAATGCTATTGACAACAGCAAAATGTTTGTTGGTACAGCACGCAAAGAAGACCGTTCTCGTATGAATGTATGTTTCGTAATGAAAGAACAATACGCTGCTTTGGCTGACGATTTCATTAAATTCGCTACTTCAAAAGGTATGGTTGGAATTAAAGGTCACCGTTTGGTTGGTGGTTTCCGTGCTTCTATCTACAATGCTCTTCCAATTGAAAGTGTACAAGCACTTATCGATTGTATGAACGAATTTGAAAAAGCAAACGCATAAGACAATTTAAGAATTTTAGATTTCAATATTTAATTGAGAGTTAAATAATTAGTATTATGAAAGTTCTTGTAGCAACAGAAAAACCATTTGCCAAAAGTGCGGTAGATGGCATCAAACAAATAATTGACGAAGCAGGATTTGAATTTGCTTTGTTGGAAAAATATACAGAAAAAAAACAATTGCTCAATGCAGTAGCTGACGCAAATGCTATCATCATCCGTAGCGACATTATAGATGCTGAAGTTTTGGCAGCTGCCAAAAACTTAAAAATCGTAGTTCGTGCTGGTGCTGGTTACGATAACGTTGACCTTGATGCTGCAACAAAAGCAGGAGTTTGCGTAATGAACACTCCAGGACAAAACGCTAACGCTGTAGCCGAATTGGTACTTGGTTTGTTGGTTTTCACCGTTCGTAATTTTTACAATGGAAAATCTGGTTCAGAATTGATGGGCAAAAAACTTGGTTTGCTCGCATTTGGTAACGTAGGACGAAATGTAGCACGCATTGCTAAAGGTTTCGGTATGGAAGTTTATGCATACGATGCTTTCTGTCCTGCTACCGCAATTGAAAGTGCAGGCGTAAAAGCCGTTGCAAACCAAAACGAATTGTTCAAAACTTGCGACATTGTTTCACTTCACATCCCTGCTACTGCTGAAACTAAAAATAGCATCAACTACGAAATGGTTGGTCAAATGAAAAAAGGTGGTATTCTTATCAACACTGCTCGTAAGGAAGTGATTGACGAAGCCGGTCTTTTGAAATTGATGGCAGAACGCGAAGATTTGAAATACATCACAGACATTATGCCAGCAGCAAACGATGATTTCGCAAAATTTGAAGGTCGTTATTTCTCTACTCCTAAAAAGATGGGTGCTCAAACAGCAGAAGCTAATACAAATGCAGGTTTAGCTGCCGCACGTCAAATTGTAGATTTCATTAAAAACGGCAATGAAAAATTCCGTGTAAACAAATAATTTCAATTTGCTTTATCAAAAAAAACCGCCACAAATTTTGTGACGGTTTTTTTTGTACAAAACTTTAGAAATTAATCTACGATTTTAAGTTTGAGACTTTGGAGTTTTAGGCAAGAAGATTATTTGCCTTCTATTTCTTTTCGACGAATTTCGCGCTTATCCAAATAATCGTTCAGTTGCTCTATCGGCGATTTAGTGATAGAAATACGACCCGAACGGACAAACTGCAAAACATTAAACTTGTTCAATTCTTCAAAAAGTTGTTGCGTTTCTTCGGTATGCCCAGTCATCTCAATTATGGTGTAAACTCTATCGACTTCGAGAATACGGGCATTGTATTTGCGGATTATTGATTCCAATTTACTATCAAGCAAGTCTTCGGTACTAACTTTGTACAGCGCAATTTCTTGATACACAAGTTCTTCATCAACATTATAATATGCTTTGATAACGTCGATGCGCTTATCAATTTGCTTAATGACTTTTTCTATCATATCGGCATCGCAATACACCGAAATGGTGAATTTATGAATTCCTTCGATAGACGATGGCGACACCGAAAGCGTTTCAATATTCAATTGACGACGAGTGAACACAATCGTTATTTGGTTTAGCAAACCTGGAGTATTTTCCGAAAAAACCGTTATGGTATATAATTTTTTTTCCACGAGAGTACTTTATAATTAAGAATTATGAATTATGAATTATGAATCACTGACCGAGAGGAAGTAATCGTCAAACAAAGCGAAAAATTATTCTAACAAAATATTTGTAACATCTGTTCCTGCGGGAGTCATCGGCAAAACGAGTCCACTTTTCTCGACATTTGCCACAAGCACATAAGCCTTGTCATCGGCAAACATTTCTTTGACGCCCTGAGCCAATTCTTCGCGAGTCGTTACACGACAACTTTTAATGCCATACGCTTTGGCAATTTCGCAAAAATCAGGATTTTTCATTTTCGTTGCGGAATAACGCTTTTCGCAAAACAATTCTTGCAACTGACGCACCATTCCCAACCATTCATTGTCAAGCAAAATAATTTTTACACCTATTTCGCCTTGCATAATAGTACCCAATTCTTGCATCGTCATTTGAAATCCTCCATCGCCACAGAAAAGGCAAACTGTTCTGCTTGGCACTGCAAGTTTTGCACCTACAGCCGCAGGAATACCAAACCCCATAGTTCCCAAACCGCCAGAGGTTATCATACTGCGATTTTGGCGAAATTTGAAATACCTTGCAGCCATCATTTGATTTTGACCAACATCGGTAACCAAAACCGCCGAACTATCGACTGCATCAGATATAGCACGTACAACTTCGCCCATTTTCAAATCGCCCGTTTTTGTTTCGAGTTCCTTGCTAATTACTTTTTCGTATTCTTTTTTATCATATTCATCAAAAGAAGCAATCCACTCACGATGAGAATTTTTATTGAGCAAATTTGTTACCAACGGCAAAGTATCTTTCACATTTCCAAGTACCGAAATATCTGCTTTTACATTTTTGCTTATTTCAGATGGGTCAATATCAAAATGAATGATTTTTGCTTGACGCGCGTATGTCGCTGTATTTCCTGTAACTCTGTCATCAAAACGCATACCGATGGCAATAAGCACATCGCACTCGTTGGTCTTCATATTTGGAGCCACATTTCCGTGCATACCCAACATACCACGGTTGAGTGGATAATCGGTTTCCATAGCCGATTCGCCCAACAATGTGAATGCAGCAGGGATATCTGCTTTCTCCAAAAACTGTTTCAACTCTTTTTCTGCATTACCCAAAGTAACACCTTGACCGACCAATGCAAAAGGTTTTTTTGCATTATTTATCGCTTCGGCAGCCAATTTTATTTTATCATTGTTGATGTCAGGAATTGGTTGATAACTGCGGATAAAATTACATTTTTTAGGTTCAAAATTAACGGTTTCGAGTTGTGCATTTTTAGTAAAATCCAACACAACCGGACCTGGGCGACCACTACGTGCAATATAAAACGCACGAGCCACAGCCCAAGCAATGTCTTCTGCTCTACGAATTTGATAACTCCACTTGGTGATAGGCGATGTAATGCCTATAACATCAATTTCTTGAAACGCATCAGTTCCCAATGCAGATGTACCAACCTGACCCGTAACTACCACCATCGGCGTACTATCAATCATTGCATCGCCAATACCTGTTATTGTATTCGTTACGCCAGGACCACTGGTAACAAAACACACGCCAACTTTGCCCGATACACGTGCATAACCCTGTGCTGCGTGCGTTGCACCTTGTTCGTGGCGCATCAAAATATGATTCAACTGATTTTTATAATCGTACAGCGAATTGTAAACTGGAATTATTGTACCACCAGGATAACCAAAAATAGTATCTACACCTTCGTTGATAATGGAAAGCAACAATGCTTCCGAACCCGTAACTTCTTTCATATTAGAGGATTTCTATTCTCTCAATTAGTTTATTTTTAGTCAATTAGTCGTATTGCACCTTTATCGGCTGAACTTACAAGACTTGCATACGCTTTAAGCGATTTTGGCACAAAACGATTTCTGTCTTTTGGCGTGAAAGCATCTTTACCACGTGCTTCTTCCGCCTTTCGGCGAATTGCCAATTCTTCGTCAGAAACCAAAACATTGATAGAACGACTTGGAATGTCGATTTCAATTTCATCTCCATCTTGCACCAAACCTATATTTCCACCCGAAGCCGCTTCTGGCGAAACGTGACCAATGCTCAACCCTGAAGTGCCACCAGAAAAACGTCCGTCAGTAATCAGCGCACACTCTTTACCAAGGTGCATTGACTTGATGTACGACGTAGGATAAAGCATTTCTTGCATACCTGGTCCACCTTTTGGACCTTCGTATGTAACAAGCACCACATCGCCACTCTTTACTTTTCCTCCCAAAATTCCTTCACAAGCACTTTCTTGCGATGTGAAAACTTTTGCTTTGCCTTTGAAATGCCAAATGCTTTCATCAACACCAGCCGTTTTAATTACGCAACCATCTTGTGCAATATTTCCGAACAATACTGCCAATCCACCATCTTTAGAATAAGCGTGTTCCACATCGCGAATACAGCCATTGGCACGGTCGGTATCGAGAGATTCCCATTTGTTTGATTGCGAACCCATCTTAATACTAAACTGTCCACCAGGAGCACTCTCGTAAATTCTGCGTGCTTCACCATCAATACTTGGTTTGCAAATATTGTATTTTGCAAGATCTTCTGCCAAATACGCACCATTTACACGTTTTGTCATAGGACGCAACAAATGCGCTTTGTTCAATTCCACCATAATATTCAAAATACCGCCAGCACGATTGCACTCTTGCATTGAATATTTCTGCGTATTTGGAGCCAACTTACACAAACAAGGTACTTTACGCGAAAGTTGGTCAATATCTTCCATTTTAAAATCGACACCAGCCTCGTGAGCCACTGCCAAAAGGTGAAGAACCGTATTTGACGAACCACCCATTGCAATATCAAGAGTCATAGCATTAAGAAACGCATCGCGCGTAGCAATGCTTCTTGGCAACACACTTTCGTCGCCATCTTGATAATATTTGAAAGCATTTTTCACAATCAGAGCAGCAGCATCACGAAACAATTGAACACGATTGGTATGAGTTGCCAAAATTGTGCCATTTCCGGGCAACGAAAGTCCAATGGCCTCGGTAAGCGAATTCATCGAGTTTGCTGTGAACATTCCCGAACAAGAACCGCATCCAGGACAAGCACAACTTTCGAGTTCGGCAACTTGTTCGTCGGAAATAGAAGGGTCAGCACCTTTTATCATTGTTACAATAAGATCGGCATTTTCGCCATTCCATTTACCTGCTTCCATTGGTCCACCAGAGACAAATACCGTCGGTATATTCAAACGCATAGATGCCATCAGCATACCTGGAGTAATTTTATCACAATTGCTTATGCAAATCATCGCATCCGCTTTGTGCGCATTCACCATATATTCTACACTATCGGCAATAATATCGCGCGAAGGCAATGAATAAAGCATTCCGTCGTGACCCATTGCTATGCCATCATCAATAGCGATTGTATCAAACTCGGCAGCAAAGCAACCTCGTTTTTCAATTTCTTGTTTTACGATTTGACCTATTTCGTGTAAATGTACGTGACCAGGAACAAACTGCGTAAACGAATTTACGATGGCAATGATAGGTTTGCCCATTTGTTCGTGTTTCATACCATTGGCGCACCACAATGCTCTGGCACCTGCCATACGACGACCTTGAGTCGAAAAATTACTTCTAAGTTCGTGTTTCATATTTTGGAATTTTTTATATTAAAAAATCAAAGCCCCTCTCGTTGTAAGTGAGAAGGGCTTGTTTAATTTATTGCAACCGCACGCCTAATCTCACTTAGTTTTTACAGACCAAGTGGCGCACGACTACCAATGTGATTGCTATTTTTATCATTTTCTTTTAATTCGATACAAATTTAATTGATTGTATAATATTTAGCAACAAAAATCGCTTAAAAATTACCTATCAGCCTCTACCCTTTTATTTTTTCTTCCAAGCGCTTCAATTCATCGCGAAGACGGGCGGCTTCCATATAATCCATTTCTTTGGCTGCTTTTTGCATTGCTTTTTTCGTTTTTTCTGCCATTTTTTGCAATTGCTCTTTGCTCAAATATTCCATTAACGGATCGGCTGCCACAGGAATTTCAGGTTCGATATACGCATACGGATTTTGCTTTTTCAAGACGTTTTGTGTATCTTTCACAATGGCTTTTGGCGTGATGTGGTTTTTCTCGTTGTATGCCATTTGCTTTTCTCTACGATAATTCGTTTCATCAATGGTTTTTTGCATACTTTCCGTAATGTGATCTGCATACATTATGACACGTCCGTTCAGATTTCGTGCAGCACGACCTGCAGTTTGTGTGAGCGACCTATGCGACCGCAAAAAGCCTTCTTTGTCAGCATCAAGTATTGCCACAAGAGAAACTTCGGGTAAATCCAAACCTTCGCGCAAAAGATTTACGCCTATCAGCACATCGTAGATGCCTTTTCTGACGTCGTCCATAATTTGCACACGATCGAGTGTATCTACATCAGAATGAATATAATTGCACTTTACACCCAATTTTGCGAGATAAGCATTCAGTTCCTCTGCCATACGTTTGGTGAGTGTAGTTACTATCACACGCTCTTTTCGTTCCACACGCACATTTATTTCTTCCAATAAATCGTCTATCTGATTCAAACTTGGACGAACATCAATAATGGGGTCGAGCAAACCTGTGGGACGAATTACTTGTTCCACAATCAAACCATCGCATTTTGCCAATTCATACTCGGCTGGCGTAGCCGATACATAAATGGTTTGTGGCGTAATAGCGTCAAATTCTTCGAATTTCAGTGGTCGATTATCCAATGCCGAAGGCAAACGAAATCCATATTCCACAAGATTTACCTTACGAGAACGATCGCCTCCGTACATTGCGTGAATTTGTGGAATTGTAACGTGACTTTCGTCTATCACCAATAAAAAATCTTTTGGGAAATAATCGAGCAAACAGAATGGTCGTGCACCTGGTTTTCTGCCATCAAAATAACGCGAATAATTTTCTATTCCAGAACAATAGCCCAATTCGCGAATCATCTCCAAATCGTAATTCACACGTTCGGTAAGACGTTTTGCTTCGTATTCTTTGCCAATGCTTTCGAAATACTTTACTTGTTCCACCATATCGTACTGAATTTCGTTCAGTGCCAATTGCAACCGTTCTTTGTTTGTAACAAAAATATTGGCGGGAAAAATATTATATTCTTCGTAATGCTCAAAAGAATGTCCACTTTCGGGGTCAACAGCAAGAATTTCATCCACCTCGTCGTCCCAAAAAACTACTCGCAAAACAAAATCGGCGTATGCAAGAAAAATATCAACCGTTTCGCCTTTTACACGAAAATTTCCACGATGTAAATCAATTTCATTTCGGGTATAAAGACTATCGACCAAACTGCGTAAAAAATTATTCCGCACCAATTTTTGTCCCCGTCTGACAGTTACCACATTGCTGTGAAAATCATCGGGATTCCCAATTCCGTACAAGCACGAAACCGACGAAACCACCAATACATCCTTTCTGCCCGACAGCAGAGCCGAAGTTGCCGAAAGACGCAGTTTTTCTAACTCTGAATTTATCGCCAAATCTTTTTCAATATACGTGTCGGTAATCGGCAGATACGCTTCTGGTTGAAAATAGTCGTAATACGACACAAAATACTCTACTGCATTATTCGGGAAAAATGTTTTAAATTCACTATAAAGTTGCGCCGCAAGTGTTTTGTTATGACTCAAAACAAGTGTAGGCCGCTGAAGTTGTTCAACGACATTGGCAACAGTAAATGTTTTTCCCGAACCTGTTACACCAAGCAAAGTTTGATACGGAACGCCCGAACGGACATTCTCCACCAACTGCGCAATAGCCTCCGGTTGGTCGCCCGTAGGTTTATATTTGGAATTAAGTTGAAACAAATCCAAATTATGCCTTAGGTGCTATAAGCCAAGCGATTACGTAGATAAGAAGTCCGCAGCCTCCACAAAGAGTAAATACGACAAACAATAGACGAAGTATTGTAGAATCAACATTCAAATATTCTGCCAATCCACCACAAACGCCACCAAGTTTTTTGTCAGTAGCCGACAATCTAAATTTCTTTGGTTCTTCCATAATTTATTTTGATTTTATTTCTGCAAAATTACAAAAAAGAAAAATATTCTCATCTACAAGTTTACACTCTTTTTCTACTGCGATTGACCAACGCGACACCACCGAAAACAAGTGCTGCTGCAACAATTTTCACAATAGTGAGTCTATCCATACCAAGATAAATGCCCAATGCTGCAGCTATCATTGGTTGTATGTATGAATACATACTGACCAACGTGGGGCGAATACATTTTTGTGCAAATGGAATAAGAAAGTACGAAACAAATGTGGCAAAAATCACTACAAAACCGACATTCAAAAGCAAATCAAGCGACATTGACGCATATTTTATACGGCAAAGCGATGGCAAATCAAATGGTACACTGAGCAACACTGAAAAAAGAAACATCCATTTCATAAACGTAACCACACTGTATTTCTCAATCAACGGACGGAAAATTCCAAGATAAAACGCAAAACAAGCGGCATTGCAAATCATCAACACCACACCCATCGGTGTAGTTTGAACATCGGTTTCGGAATACGCACTATTGAAAATTATCATCAGCACACCAACAAAACTGATAAAAACACCCGATGATTTTTTCCACGTAATCGGTTCTTTTAGGAAAATGGCAGAAACGAACATCGTGATAATGGGCGAAATAGATGCAATGACAGCCACATCAAAAGGCGTCGTCATCGTAACAGCCTTTAGGAAAGAGATTTGCGTAAGGTACAATCCAAAAAGTGACGCAACAAATATTTTTGGGAAATCACGTTTTTCAACCTTTTCCGAAGGCATAAAAAATGACACCATCCAAAATAGCAAAGCCGCTCCTATTGCCCTAAAACAAAACATATCGAGTGGAGATATTGTACCATCTAAAGCAATATTTTTGCACGAAATAATATTAAAACCAAATATTATATATGCAACGGCCGCAGCGATATGTCCAGGCAAAGTACTCTTCATCTAAAATCGTAAATTTTGATGCGCAAAGGTACAAAATTTAGAAAAAATTAGCACGAAGATTTGCCAATAAGAAAAAAATATCATACATTTGCAGTCCGAAAATCGCAATCACTTACGGAATTAAAGCGAGGTCCGTAACATTGTTAATGTCAAACTTTTTATATAAAAAGAAATGGATTTAATAAAAGTTGCTGAAGAAGCATTCAAAGGCGAAGTAAAAGAATATCCTTCGTTCAAAAGTGGTGACACAATCACAATTGCTTACAAAATTAAAGAAGGTAACAAAGAACGTGTACAACAATACCGCGGTGTTGTTATCAAAATTACAGGACACGCTGACAAAAAAAGATTCACAGTTCGTAAAATTTCTGATGGTGTAGGCGTAGAAAGAATTTTCCCATTGAACTCTCCATTTATCGAAAGCATTAAATTGGAAAAAGTTGGTAAAGTTCGTCGTGCTAAATTGTACTACTTAAGAGACCTTACTGGTAAAAAAGCAAGAATTAAAGACAAAAAATCGAATTAATTTTTCTTTTCCTAAGAATATTTCTAAAAGAAGCATTTTTTCACGAAGTGCTTCTTTTTTTATTTTATCACAACGTGGCGGGCATTTACATACATATACCTTTCTGCAAAAAAAAATGTTTTTATTGCGATTTCTACTCTACCGCAAATATGACTTTGCGCAGCGAACTAATTGATGCACTATGCAAAGAAATCGACATTAGGAAAGACTACATTAAAAACGATGTCCATACGATTTATTTCGGTGGAGGAACACCATCGTTGCTCACTGGCGAAGAACTAAAAAAGATTTTCGATGCACTGAGCGAGAATTACGATTTAAGTATTACCGAAGAAATTACTATTGAAGTAAATCCTGACGACATCACCGAAGATTATGCAAAAATGCTCGTTTCATTGGGATTCAATCGCGTGAGCGTTGGCATACAGTCTTTTGACGACAACGAACTGAAAAACATCAATCGCCGACACACTTCGCAACAAGCCATAAATGCTATTTCGACACTAAAACAAGCAGGAATCAAAAATATCAGCATCGATTTGATTTTTGGACTGCCACAGCAAACACTTTTTTCGTGGGAGAAAAATTTACAAAAAGCCATTTCGCTTGACGTTCAGCACATTTCGGCATATTCGCTCAGTTACGAAGAAAACACAGTTTTATGGCAAAAACTGAAACAAAAAGAAATTCTTCCAATAGACGAAAATCTATCGCTTGAAATGTTTAAAAGTTTAGTCAAATACTTGACTGACAATAATTTTGAACATTACGAAATATCCAATTTCGCAAAAAGTGGCTTTCGCTCAAAACACAACTCAAACTATTGGAACAGCACATCCTACTTAGGCATTGGACCTGCGGCACACTCCTTCGACGGAAATTCCAGACAATGGAACATTCGCGACACAAAAAAATACATTCAATTGATAAATAACGGAAATGCGTTTTTTGAAAAAGAAAATTTGAGCAACGAAGAAAAATACAACGATTTAATTATCACATCTTTACGAACTTGCGAAGGATTAAAAACGGAACTTATTGCAAAACTTTTTGGCAAAAAACTACATTCACATTGCCTACAAAACGCGCAAAAATGGATTGAGCAAGGGAAAATGACACTCGAAAACGGAACTCTAAGATTGGCAAACGATGGCATTTTCATCTCTGACACTATTTTTTCGGACTTGATTTACATTTAGAGTAATATTTTTAGTAGTTTTGTAAAATAAAGAAAACCAAATAATTTTATGGACGAAAATCACAGAGCGGGATTTGTAAATATCGTAGGAAATCCTAATGTTGGAAAATCGACACTGATGAATGCGTTGGTAGGCGAAAGAATTTCTATCATCACATCAAAGGCACAAACTACGCGCCACAGAATTATGGGCATAGTGAATGGCGATGATTTTCAGATAGTTTACTCCGACACTCCTGGCGTACTAAAACCACACTACCGCTTGCAAGAATCAATGCTCGAATATTCGGAATCGGCACTCACCGACGCCGACATACTTTTGTATGTAACCGATGTAATTGACTCTTTCGACAAAAATGCTGATTTTTTGGAACAAATAAAAAAACATACAGCCAAGACAATTCTTATAATCAACAAAATTGACTTGACCGACCAAGATACACTGATAGGTCTTGTTGAACAATGGCAAAAAATACTTCCAAATGCAGAAATTATTCCTGTTTCGGCAATGGAAAAATTCAATGTCGATGTTCTTTTCAAACGCATTAAGGAATTACTGCCATTTTCTCCACCATTTTTCGAGAAAGATGCACTAACCGACAAACCTGCCCGATTCTTTGTAACGGAAATTATTAGAGAAAAAATTCTGCTTAACTACGACAAAGAAGTGCCGTATTCGGTAGAAGTTGTTGTAGAACGTTTTGCCGAAGACACAAAAATGATACGCATCAATGCCACCATCGTTGTGGAACGCGAATCGCAAAAAGGAATTATTATTGGTCATAAAGGTTCGTCGCTCAAAAAAGTAGGAATGGAAGCGCGCAAAGACATTGAAGATTTCTTCGAGAAAAAAGTTTATCTGGAACTCTTTGTAAAAGTCGAAAAAGACTGGCGCAACAAAGACAAAATGCTTAAAAATTTCGGGTATCAGTTAGATAATCAGAAATAAGAAACGATAAACGAGAAGCAAGAGACAAGAAAAAAACAATATTTTTTTATTTCGTTCTCTTTTTGTATTCTTCATAATGCCGAAGAACCTCGTGCACAAAAGTTACGGTTTCGTTTCCACGACTGTAACCATATTTGCACATTGTAGTGTCTGAAAAGACAGTTGAATCGCTTTTCAAAATCATATACGGCGCCACATCTTCCCATTTATCGCGATTTTTACCTGCTTTTTGCGCCATTGCACGTGCATCGAAAATATGTGCCACACCAGAATTATAGGCTGCAAGCACAAATTTTGTTCGTTCTTCCTTATCTTGTATATTTTTGAAAATTCGTTGCATTTCTTCAATATTTCTTGCGCCTGCTTTTATATTTTTATCAGGGTCAAAAATGTGCGATTCTTCAAGTCCCATTCGTTTGGCAGTAGGAACAGTAAGTTGCATAAGTCCCTTTGCTCCAGAACCCGATTCTGCCGTAGGATCGAATTTTGATTCTTGAAACGAAACCGCCATCAACAAACGCCAATCCCAGTTTATATCTTTTGCGTATTTTTTAAATAAATCATCGTACGGCGAAGTTCCCTTGTCGCTAAAATAAGGATGAACATTGTGCGAAAGCAAGTAATTTTTGTTGACAAAATACTTTTTATAAAGAGCGATGAATCTTTTGTCATTCTTAATATTTTTCAGCCAATCATCTACTTTTTTGTATAGCAAAGGCGATGTTTTTCTAACAGTCCAAGAGCAATGTTGCGATATGCCAATTTGCAAAGAATGGTCGATATTACGGAAATATGTTTTGTTAAGCATTGCAATTTCTTTATCCGTCACCGTATAAGAAATTTCGTGACGCGCCACTTTTTCTATCAGTTTGTCGGTAGAAAGTGTATCTTCCAAAACTATCTTTATGATACCACCAAGTTCATCGTTAATGTTTTGCAGACACAAAGCATATTTTGAATTTCGTGGCACGTGCACTTCTTTTGCATAAAGTTGTTCGGCGCTCGTTATCATTGTATCCGAAACCGACTGAACAAGTACCGTAAATGTATTAAAATCATCGGTCATAAAGAGCATATTTTCTTTTGCCGAATTAAATTCCGGATAGCGAAAAGCAATTAAATCGCCATCTCCATGCATCAGCATTTTGGATAATTCCATAAAATTTGGCGCCAATTTTACTTCAACTTCAAGATTCAAATCCTCCGCCAACATTTTACTCAAATCGTACTGAAAACCTTTTGACTGATTGTCATCTACAAAATACGATGTAGAGCCTTCAAGCGTCAACACCACAAGTTTGCCATTTTTCTCTATTTCTGGCAAATCTCTGTTACATACTCCAGTATTGTTGCCAACACAAGAATACATCGCAACCAAAAAACACAATATGACAAACTTGAAAAATTTCATTTTACGTGTTCCACACAATCATCGTTAATAGTTGGTAGCCCTTGCATTTTAAGGAAAAGTCGCGCTGTAGCCAAAACGTCCTTTTCGCAATAGGTAGCAATTCGTTCTACATTTTTTTCTTCATAATAAACTTCTGCCACCTGACTTCCGTCAATATCGTCTTTTGGCGTAGGAATGCCAAAAATATGCGTCAACAGTTTCAACGAAGTATAGTTTTTATAATCGCCAAATCGCCACAACTCTAATGTATCAAAGAAATGCACATTCCAAGGTTTCTCACCTGCCACATCAAGAATTTCGGGCAATGCTATACCGTTAATAAGCATACGGCGCGCGATATATGGGGCATCAAATTCCTTGATATTGTGTCCACAAAGGTTATTTTCTAAACCCGAATAACTTTTTCGCAGCAATGATGCAAAATCTTCAAGCAATTTTTTCTCGTCGTCGCCATAAAACGATTTCAAACGAATGATTTGTTCTTTTTTATCGCCACGTTGCAAATTGGTAATAAAACCCACCGAAATGCAAACAATCTTGCCAAATTCAGAATAAATTCCCGCACTATTTAAGTAACCATACTCTGGCGTAGCATCTTCGGGGAAACGAGATTTTGTTTGTCCAAATTTTATTTCCCAAAGCAATTTATCTTCATCGGTAAGCGATGGATAATCGTAGGTTTGTGGAACTGTTTCTATATCGAGAAAAAGTATTTTATCTAACTTAAATTTCAACATAATCGAGTATTTTCTTAATTTTGCAAATATGGAATAAAAATAATAAATTTTATATTATGATTAAACACATCGTACTATTTAAACTCAAAAATTTTTCATCGGAAAGTGAAAAATTGGCAAAAATGAACGAAATCAAAACGAAATTGGAAGCATTAAAATCGAAGATTGATTTTTTGCGCGATATTAGAGTGGACATTTGTTGCAATCCTAATGAAGAATTTGACCTTTGTTTAGACTCAACTGTTGACAATATGCAAGACCTTGCCGCCTATGCAGGACATCCAGAACACGTAGCAGTGCTTAAAATTATTCGCGAAGTCTTAGAAAAACGTGCTTGCGTTGACTACGAATTTTAACCCAAAAACAAAATTTCACAAAAAAAGCGAATGATTTTTCACTCGCTTTTTTTTGTAATATTGCCCTAACATTTAGGCAGAAAAACCTATTCGTGCATACGAGCCACGTTTTAGTTTTTCGTCGCGACAAAGTTGCAACACAAAATCCAAATTGACCGATTCGTCGCTAAGCACTTCGTTCATTGTGGCTTTACGAACAATATTTTCAATTTCGCCACCCGAGAATTGATATGTACGTGCCAAAATACGATAATCGTTTTCTGCCAATCCTGGCAATCTATTTTGCCAAATAGACATTTGTGCTTTTTCTGATGGTTTTTCAAACTCAATCTTGAAAAGGAATCGTCGCTCAAAAGCAGCATCCAAATTATCTGCTAAGTTGGTGGTTGCAATAAGAATTCCCTCTAATTTCTCCAATTCCTCGAGAATGATGTTTTGAATTGCATTTTCTGTTTGTGCCACATTCGATGCATTTCCTTCTTTACGTTTGCTAAACAAAGCATCAGCCTCATTGAAAAGCAAAATCGGTTTTACGTCTTCATTTTTGCACATTTCGGCATAGTCGGTAAAAATACGCTTAATGATTTTTTCACTCTCGCCAAACCAACAAGATTTACTTGCAGAAATATCCACGTGATAGACTTTTCTACCTGTGCGACGTGCCATTTGCATTACGGTTTCAGTTTTTCCCGTACCAGGCGCACCATAAAAAATGGCAGCAACACCTTTAGGCAATGATTTTTGCACAAGTCGTTCTTGCAATTTCTTAAAATTCTTTTCTTGTAAACTATTCTCCAAAAATGCGATTTTTCGACTCAATTCATCTTCAAAATAAAGTTGTTTTTCGGGAATTTTATCGACGTTAATAAGTTTTTTTGAACTTTTCTTTTTGCTGAAAAGTTGAATATCGTCTTCCAAAAAGAATTCCTTTCCTTTTTCAGTTAGTTCCAAATTCGAATCATTGAAGAAACCTCCATCGCCTTTTTCTATCAATCCCGCAACTTGCAACGCATTTGTTTCGTCCATCAATTGTCGAGCCACTTTTATACGTGCCGATGTACGGTCGTAAATATCGTTTAGCGTTGACTCTATGTTTGTGGTTTGAAAAGGAGAACGTGCTTGCATCGAATCGTCGCAAATTTCATAGAACAAAGTTCTATCAGCAATTTTTACTCGCATATCTACAAGTTTTTTTATCATTTGCACTTGCGGATTTTCCTCTTCGAGTACTTCTACATCTCGAAACAAAGAATCGGTAGAATCTCGTTCTTCAATCATATCCGAAACAATTTTGCAAAAGTCGTAGCGGTCGATTTTTTCCTGCTCTTTAATTTGAAATTTTTGCTTATTTTCCATTATAGCATTCACAATTTCGGCGTTGATGAAATAATTTTCGCTATTTCTCGACCTTTTCATCGAAACGTAATGTTTGGCACGCAATTCTTTTATAGTATTTAAAATAGGAAACGTGTTTATACCATCAATTCCAAAAAATCTTTGCAAATCGTCAATGTCAACCATTTGGTCGCGCTCGCCAACCTGAATAGCAAACAACGCCACAAATGTAACAGATTGCAACGGCGTACAGCCCAAATACTCCGAAACTAACATTACGACTTCCTTAATTTTCATCAATTTTTTCTCATCGAAACGCACTTTACCCTCTCCAAATCTTTTGTTAACAAGCACAGGTTCATCGGGTGCATCAAATTGCTCAGGGTCGATTACATTCAACACCGTTGTGTCTGAATCATCTAACTCCTTTGCTATAAAACGAAATGTTTTCAACCAATTTTTTCCGAACTCATTTACTTCCGTTTTTTCTGCTTTGTTTTTCATAATTTTATTGTTTTAATTGATTAACTACAAATGAATTACACACAATCATCATAACGTAATTGCGTACAAGAGATAAACACTCAAAGGCGACAAGAATTCAAACCGCCTTGATAGTTTTTTAATAAAAAATGGAAACTTTGTGGGTCAAGACACTTATTTTTTTCAAAAAAGACTTGTGTCAACCCGTTTTGCGAAACCCATTCGTGCAACGAATGAAAAAAAATTCGCACTCTGACTTTGCGTTTTTTCATATTTTCTAATTGTTTAATTGTTAAATATGACGCAAATATACAGAGTGCAAATGCCAAATAATGGCAGTGATTTATTTTATTTTTTAGTTTTGTATAATTTTGCCATTTTATTTATTCTTTCGGCAAATTCATTGCGTAACCATTTGGGAGTCAGCACTTCTACTTCATCCATATATTGAATTAAATACTGTTTAAATTCGGTATTTGGGTACAAATTGAATTCAAAAATAGAAAATTCGTCATTTTTTTTGATTTCTTTTTGCGAATTGTGAATAGGCAAACTGCGCAGATAATCTCTTTGCTTTCCAAAAACTTTCACTTGAACATTTTCTGGAGATCCTAAAGCATAACTAACACCATAAATATTGTCAAAATATTTATGATACTTAACTTTTTTGTCTAATTTGAATTTTCTATCGGCAGGAGTTATTTTTTCTACACGATCGAGTGCAAAGACTCTTATTTCTTTTTTTTCTTCGGCAAAAGCCAAAACATACCAACGTTGTCTGAATACTTTAAGACAATATGGGTAAATGTGATACGTATTACTATGTTCGCCAAAACTACAATGAACCATTTCAAGAACCTCACGTTCGCGAATAGCACTGATAATAGTGGACAAATACTGATTTCCTGACGGAATCGTTTCAAAGAAAACGCATTTTTTCAAATCTAAATCTTTGCTCTCGTGCAAAATACTATTGATGGCAAGCGAGTCGCAAACCCACTTCTTTTTATTCTCATCCATCTCGTCCCTATTGATTGAATATGTTTTAGAAGTGGTAGAATAATTTATATCAATATCAAACATTTCTTCCACTGCATTTCTCCATCTATAAAAAGTACGATCTGGAATTCCATCTGACTTAGTATCGTTATATTGGCATACTGACCACGCTTTGTCAATATCTTCTTTCGACACTTGCCCCCTTGAGTAAATAGTTTGCATCAACCACATATAGCAACTATAAAGGGTCGATTCTTTCATTTTTCCAATTTCACTACTCATATTCTTTCATTTTTAAGATTCGCAACAAAAGTATCAATCACAAAGATATGCAAATAAAAAAAACTACAAGCCATTTCTTGTAGTTTTTATGGCGGAAAGTGAGGGATTCGAACCCCCGGTACAGTTACCCGTACACCGCATTTCGAGTGCGGCCCGATCGACCACTCCGGCAACTTTCCTTTGCCTATTTCACTTTTAACGCAACTTGGCGTCAAGTTTGGTCTCAAGATTCTTCTGAATCTTCTGCATTATGGCATCTATCTGCGAATCGGTGAGCGTTTTTTCCTCATCTTGCAAGATAAACGTTACTGCATACGATTTTTTGTTTGCTTCCAAATTTTTACCTTGGTAAACATCGAACAAAGATACATCTTTTAATAGTTTTTTCTCCGTTTCGAATGCTATTTTTTCTATATCTGCAAAATTTATTTTCACATCGACAAGCAACGACAAGTCGCGTTTCACTTCTTGCGTCTTTGGCAATTCTTTGTAAGTAATTCCGTTATTCTTTGTCTCGGCAATTAAATTCTTCCAATTGAAATCAGCGTAATATACTTCTGCATCAATGTCAAATTTCTTTGTCTGCTCGGCTGATACAACGCCATAAATTGCCAACACTTTTTTATTTCGTGTGGAAACACGTATTGCCTCTGACAAAGTATCGTCAGAAAATTCTTCGGTGATCAAGTTATTCAAATTATATCCTAAACGACGGAAAATATTTTCGACGTGTGCTTTCAGTTCATAAACCGATGTTTTTTCTTGCTTGCGCATCCAAGTTTGAGGTGCTTTGTTACCCGTCAACCAAAGTGCAAAATGTGGTTCTTCGCTATATGCCGAAAGCGAATGTTCTTCTTTACGATTTTCTTCGTGGAAGAAATAACAATTTCCAAACTCATAGAATTTCAAGTCAGAATTTCGGCGATTTATATTTCGCGAAAGGTTTTCCATTCCGCCAAAGAACAATGTTTGACGCAAAACGCCCAAATCGCTACTCAACGGATTCATAATCTTCACCGAATTGACCAAAGGATAGGTTTTCGACTGCTCGTAGTACGAAACTTTTGTGAGTGAATTATTCAACACTTCGTTGAAACCACAAGCGGTAAGTTGCTCTGAAATAACGTTCTGCAATTTGTTGCTATCTGGTTTTTGCGAATATACAAGCGAAGATTTCACTTGAGTTCCTGGAATTACATTGTTGTAACCATAAATTCGCAAAATATCTTCTATCACATCCACATCGCGCTCTACATCAACACGATAGGCAGGAATTGAAAGTGTAAGCGAAGTTTCGTCTTCTTTCAAAATTTCCATTTCCAACGCAGCAAGGATAGATTTTACTTTTTCTTTTGAAATTTCCTTTCCGATGAGCGAATTTATTTTTTCGTAAGTAATGAAAACTTCTTTATTCTCAATCTTATTTGGATAAATATCGAAAACATCGCAAGAAATTTCACCACCTGCCAATTCTTTTACAAGCAAAGCAGCAAATTTAAGTACATAAAGTGTGCTGTTTGGGTCGCAACCACGTTCGTAGCGGAAAGAAGCGTCGGTATTCAAACCGTGGCGACGCGCTGTACGACGAATGTTTACAGGATTGAAATATGCTGCTTCGAGAAATACGCCTTTCGATACTTCTGTTACGCCCGAATCTTGTCCACCAAAAACACCTGCAATGCACATTGGTTCTTTTTCGTTGCAAATCATTAAATCTTCGGCACTCAACTTGCGTTCAACTCCATCAAGTGTAACGAATTTTGCACCTTCTACTGCTTTCTTTACAATGATTTTATTACCTGCAACTTTTGCCAAATCAAACGCGTGCATTGGCAAACCAAAACTATGCAAGATATAGTTGGTAATATCCACCACATTGTTGATAGGACGTAGTCCGATAATACGCAAAGCATTCTGCAACCAATCGGGAGATTCTTTCACCTCAACGCCAGTGATTGCCACGCCACAATAACGTGGACAAGCATCGTGGTCTTCTACCGTAACGGATACGTTTGCATTATGATTTTCTACTTTGAAAGCATCGACCGTTGGTTTTTTCAATTCCACCGATTTGTCCGTTTGCACGAGATAGGCAGCCAAATCTCGTGCTACGCCAAAGTGAGACGCTGCATCAATACGGTTTGGTGTAATATCTACCTCTATCACATAATCGCTCTGAATGTTGTAGTAATCTTTGGCAAGCGTACCAACTTTCACATCGGCAGGCAATTCGATGATGCCATCGTGACTTGAACCAATACCTATTTCATCTTCGGCGCAAAGCATTCCGTTTGATTCTACACCACGCAATTTTGATTTCTTAATGGTAAAACATTCTTCGCCATCGTACAACTTCGTGCCAAGCGTAGCAACTATTGTTTTAAGTCCTGCACGACAATTGGCAGCACCACAAACTATTTGTTGCAATTCGCCAGTACCGATGTTTACTTGTGCTATATGCAAATGGTCGGAATTAGGATGATTTTCGCAAGTAACAACCTCGCCCACAACCAAACCTTCGAGACCACCTTTTATGGTTTGAATTTCTTCAACTGTACCAACTTCCAAACCGATAGAAGTAAGAATTTTTGCCACTTCATCAGCCGAAAGGGTTGTATTTACGTATTGTTTTAACCAATTATAAGAAATATTCATAACGATATCTTTTCTAAAAATTCTCGCAAATTTACAATTTATTTTACTGATTTGAAAACTTAAAGTTTTGAAAATAGTACGAACACACAAAATATCACACCAATCTAACAAAACGAACGATGCACCCCACACTTTTCGCTTTTGAAAAAAGATTTCGTAACTTTGCAAGTGTTTAATAATGTTTATGCCGTATGAAAAAGTTTCTATTCTTCTCGTTATTGATTTCGATTGGTGCTTCGGCACAAAATATGTCGCTCAGCGACTTGCAGAAAGTGTTTGAAATAAATTCTGCCGAATCTGCCAACCAATATCTCACACAAAAGCATTGGATATACTTCGACTCGAAAATTAACGACACCAACTCGCTCTGCCAACTATCATACAAAGAGGGTGCGCCAGATAGCATCAACGACAACGGACTTTATGGAATGGGCGACCTCGACCTTTATTTTTCGCCAGACAATACTTTTGGTAAAATTCATTACCGACCAAGCAACAAACGAAACGCCATTGCTTCCATTCAAAACGAGATTATAGAAAACGGATTTTTCAAATTCAAAAAAGACTCTGTCTTTGCTAACTATTTTATTACAAAATTCTACGAAAACAAAGATTTTTATCTTTACATAGAAACACAAAACAACTTCACACCAGGAACTTTTCCTTTCTACAACATAGTGATAACCAGAAAATTCAGTTATTGGGACATTGAAGAAAAAACGCGAAGCAACGACGACGGAACTTTCACAAAATTCACACTCAAAAATGGCGAACTCAACGGCAACATCGTATCATACTATCCTTCGGGCGAATTGAAATCTATCGGCAAATATTCTGCTGGCAAAAAACACGGGAAATGGACAAATTTCTACCAAAATGGCAGTACAGAATCTGAAATGAATTACAACAACGGCAAGTTGAATGGCACAATGATTACCTACGCCAACGACGAAAATAACATTGTCAGAAAAACAATTTCAAACTACACCGACGACCAACTTGATGGTAAAGTTGAGATGAAAGACATCAACGATAGCACCATCTACTTTGTCAATTACAGCAAAGGCGAAAAGAATGGCGCTTGCCACGAAGCCATCGGCGACTCCGTAATTATAGGTTCATACCAAAATGGATTGCTCAATGGTGAGTGCAAAATAATTTACACCCCTACACAAAAAGCCAACGAACAGTTGAAAGAATACAACCTTTTCATCGACGAAAACGGCAATGTATCAAACAAAATGGGCGACATTATAGAGAAAACCCTAAAAGAAGCGAAAGTCACCCGTGGCGCAAATATTGTATCTCTTTCGGCTACATCAGAAGGAAAATACGTAGAAGGCAAGAAAAACGGACTTTGGGAAACTACAGAAACATTTGTAGGAATTGATTCTATTGATTCTTACAAAGACAGACTTATCTGTAAAACCACATACGAACAAGGCGAACCTGTAGGCGAATATTTATCGTATGTAGAAAGCAGACCAGAACTTGCAACCAAAGGACAATACAAAAACGGACTGAGAGATGGCAACTGGACTACAGCACTCGACGATGACAAGGCAGAAGCAACTTTCAGCAACGGAACTTTGAAAACGTTGTCTCTTTTCGACAACGGAAGCGAAAGTACTGTGCCATACGCAAAATACGAATTTTTACACAAAAAACTCATCCTCACACAACGCTACGAAGGCGGAATGGTGCTACAAGAATACAATTACGACAATTCTGTAGATTTCGACAATCTTTCTCTGGGCAACCTAAAACGACTCACGCAAGACGAAAATGCCAACGGAGCAATAGAAATGTACGAAAACGACAGTCTTGTAATGTCTGGCTCAATGAAAGGCATCAAGAAAGTTGGTCTGTGGAAATGGTTCGACTACAAGCAAGGCGTGATTACCGAGCAGAATTTTGACACCAAATATCCACAGAAATACTACAATATGGACAAAACGCCTTACACAGGAAAATTCAGCATTAACCACGACAAATACACCGAAGAAAGATACATCAAAAATGGTATCCAAAACGGCACAACCCAATTCATTGAAAAAACCTCAGGAAAAGTAGTGAAGAAAACGAAATACAAAAACGGGTACGAGAAGTAAGAATCGAGAAACGAGAAAAAAGATAATATTTTGTTTGCAAGACTGTAGATTTTACATACCTTTGACAAAGATATTGGAGATTTATATTTAATAGATTTAACAAAATGTCGTATTCACAAGCAGCTCAATTAGAAATATTAAATGCAGCGGCAAGCATCTCTACAAAAGCAGAATTTGAGGAGTTTCGCAATTTAATTGCCCATTTTTTCGCTTCTAAAGCTCAAAAAGCGATAGACGAATTATGGGAAAATGGTTCTATTAACGAACAAACTATCGACAAGTGGGGGAAAGAGCATTTAAGAACTCCTTATCATGCAAACAATCGTTCTTGATACAAATTGCTTGCTCCAATCTTTACCATCAAAAAGCAACTACCATAAAGTATGGGAACAAATTTTAGATGGCAAAATTGCTTTGTGCGTAAACACTGAAATTCTCAATGAATACGAAGAAATAATTTCACAGAAAACAACTCCCGAAATTGCACACAACATAGTGGAAACTATAGCCCGACTAAGTTCCACAATTTTTCAAAACACATATTATCATTTCAACCTAATCACGCAAGACTTTGATGATAACAAATTTGTTGATTGTGCTGTTGCTTCCAATGCAGAACTAATCGTAACAAACGATAGTCATTTCAGTATTCTACAAGAAATTCCTTTCCCTAAAGTTTCAGTTATTAAGTTAGATGAATTCTTGTTAAAACTAAAGGAATAACTTCTTCTCAAATTCTTTCCAAAACGGTTTGAATCAATTGCTTGATTGAGTCTTGATAATTCACATTGGCACGTTTGGCAAGGCGATTGGCAATAATGCAACAAACCGTCATTGCACGATGACCAAGCATAGCAGAGAGTCCAGCAATAGCAGAACTTTCCATCTCGAAATTGGTTATTTTATAACCATTATACTCAAAACTTTCAATTTTCTCGTTCAGGTTGGGGTGGGCTAACTTCAAACGCACTTCTCTGCCTTGTGGACCATAAAATCCGTTGGCAGAAATCGTTACGCCACGAATCATATCTTCACGTGCAATTCGTTCCACCAATGCTTCGTCAGCACTCACTACATACGGCTCGTTCATTTTCGATTGCCAAGAAGTATGTTTTTTGAAGGCTTCTACAAAATCTGCCTCATTCACTTTTTCGCCATCGGCATAGAAATGAAGCAAGCCATCGAAACCAAGCGATTTTTCGGACACCACAAAACTGCCCAAGTCGCAATTAGGTTGCAAGCCTCCCGATGTGCCAATGCGTACAAATGTGAGTTGACGAAAATCTTTTTTCACTTCGCGGGTGCAGAAATCCACATTTGCCAAAGAATCGAGTTCGGTAAGTACTATATCGCAATTATCGGTACCGATGCCCGTAGAAACAGCAGAAATGCGTTTCCCTTTGTATTTGCCCGTGATGGTACGAAATTCACGATTTTGCACATCGCACTCAATTTCATCGAAAAACGATGCCACCAACGGCACACGATTTTGGTCGCCAACCAATATCACTTTATCTGCCAATTGCTCTGGCAACAAATGCAAATGAAAAACACTGCCGTCGGCATTCAATATCAATTCTGATGCACCTATCATAACACCTTATCAATTAAATAATTAAGAAAATTAAAACAATTAAAAAAATACCATTTTACCCCCATATACGTGTAGAGACGTCATAATATGGCGTCTCTACTGAACATATTTCGTTTTTTGGGTTTTAATTTGTTTTCGGTTTTTGTACTGCATTTGCATTGGCAGGTTTTGCTATCGACTCGCGCATAGATGTGTCGGCTTCTATGTTTTTCATACGATAGTAATCCATAATGCCAAGATTTCCGTTGCGGAATGCTTCTGCCATTGCTTTTGGCACTTCGGCTTCTGCCTCTATCACTTTGGCACGTGCCTCTTGTGTTTTGGCTTTCATTTCTTGCTCGCTTGCCACTGCCATTGCACGACGCTCTTCGGCTTTAGCCTGAGCAATGTTTTTGTCGGCTTGCGCTTGGTCTATCTGCAATGTTGCACCAATGTTTTTACCTATATCTATGTCGGCAATATCAATGGAAAGAATCTCGAATGCCGTACCAGCATCCAATCCTTTTTTCAACACCAATTTAGAAATAGAATCTGGATTTTCGAGCACCGTTTTGTGCGAGTCTGACGAACCGATAGACGACACAATACCCTCGCCTACACGAGCAAGAACAGTCTCTTCACCAGCGCCACCGACAAGTTGCTTGATGTTGGCACGAACCGTTACACGCGCTTTGGCAATCAACTGGATACCATCCTTAGCCACTGCCGTAACTGGTGGTGTATCAATCACTTTTGGATTTACCGACATCTGCACTGCCTCGAACACATCGCGACCTGCAAGGTCTATCGCTGTAGCCATTTGGAAAGAAAGGTCAATGTTTGCTTTCGATGCCGAAACCAATGCGTGAACAACTTTCTCTACGTGTCCACCAGCCAAAAAGTGTGCTTCAAGTCCGTTACGCGTAATGTTGTTCAAATCTGCCTTGTGCGCTTCTATCATAGCACGAACAATGATGTGAGGTGGCACGTTACGGATGCGCATTAAAAATAACTGAATGAGCGAAATATTTACGCCCGACACTTTTGCAGAAATCCACAAAAGAAATGGTACATAATGGAAAAACACCATCAAGAATATAATTCCAAGTACCAAAGAACCAATTAGTAATAAGTCCATGTTTTTATTTTTTTAGTGTTTAATTGTTTAATCGTTGATTTGATTAAGGTTTAATTGTCTAATGTCTAAAGTCTTTCAACTCTTAACTATATAGTTTTCACTCTACTCACTTCCACCGTAGTATTCTCTACCGAAACCACTTCCACCTCAACACCATCATCAATAAAGTCTTTTACAGATTTTGCTTCAATTACCTTATTGCCAATGCTGATTTTGCCCATAGGTGCAAGACGCGAAAGCGTAACTGCTCTATCGCCAACTTTAATATCGATGTTTTTGAGTGGTTCTACTTTAGAGTCTATCGCATCGTGTAGTGAAAGTTTATTCAGCGTTTTAGACTTCATAAACAAGTATATAGCCAATGCTATGAGCAACAACGAAATAATTGTAACAAGAATTCCCGCTTCTACACTAAAGAAAAACGCTTTTACTATTCCTACCACGAGGAAAACGCCACCTATTATACCTGCTATGCTGATGCCTGGCAACAGAAATATCTCTACCACCAACATTAGCACACCTAACAGTAGCAAAACGCCTATAATTACCAATGATGACATAATTTTTTGTTTTTATCTCTTGTAAAGGTATAAAACAAAAAACATAGTACAAAAAAGTATCTCTTTTTTTTGCACAAAATATTTTGCATTCAAAAAAAACAATAAAGTGCCGACACAAAGGATGTATCAGCACTTTGATGTTATTTTATCGTCAAAAAATTATTTTATTTTCGATTTGCTTTCGGCAGTAGAAATCAGTTCGTCGCCTTTTGTATTGGCAGTTTGCACAAGAATATCAGATTGTTTTTGGGCAGCAGCCACAAGGTCGTCTGATTTCTTTTGCGCGGCTTTTACAGCAGCATCGGCAGCCTTTTGTGCAGCCAATTTTGCAATTGGGTTGCTTGCTTTTTCCACTGCTTTGTCGGCTTCGACTTTTGCTTCTGCCACAAGTTTATCGCCAGCAGCACGTGCTTCGGTTACGAGTTTTTCGCCTGCTTTTTGCGCTTCAGCCACTAGTTTTTCTTTTTGTGCTTTTGCTTCGTCAATCAGTTTTTGCGATGCTTCGTTAATTTTTTCTTTTGCCACTTCTTTCACAGCATTCAGCGTTTCAGACGCACCAAGCGAAACTTTTGGTTTGTCGAAAGTGCCACCAATTTTCACATCCACTTTCACAGGCAACGAGGTAACATTTTGCGGAATAGTTACTTTAGTCACATAGTCGATGGTTTCGTCGAGTCCAGTAGAGCCTTGCACGGTCATTGCCAAATTTCCGCTGTTGATATCGAAAGGTCCAGTATAAACTCTGCCCTCTTTTATCTCGAACGGCAAAGTAAGATTTTTCGCTTTCAAAGTTTTCAAGTCATCGTTTTTGAGCAATGCAGCCATTGCATCAAGTGCCTTTAGATTTGCCACCGACACCTCGCGAGATTTTATCACACCTTTGCCGTTCACAGTTGGATAAACAAGCGAAAGTGTTTCGTCCATCACGCCAGAAAAATCCATTGTAGCAGAGAATTTTCCCGTCATACACTCAAAAATTGGAGCCATTTTTTGTACCAGTTCCATTTGTTTGAAAACTTCGGTATAAAGCACTTCTTTGATATTCAAATCTGCCGCAACTTTAGCATCTTTCTCACTCGAAGTATCGTAGGTAGCGTTCATTGCCATTGTACCACCAAAAGCGCCCATATTGGCATTTTTCAAGTTCAAAATTCCATCTTTCAAGGTAATAGTACCTTGCAGATTGTCGAGTGTCATTTTGTCGTAAAGAATTTTCTTGAGGTTTGCCTTCATCGTAAAGTCAATATTTTGGGGCAAGAGCAACAACGAGTCGGCAGATTCGGTTTCTGCCGTAGCAGTCGGTTCGGTAGCCAAAGTTTCGGTAGTTTCTTCGTCGCTAACAAAGTCGTTCACTACAATTTGGTTCGATGTAAGGTTTAGTGTACCTTTCAATGTTTCGTCTTTCAATACGTAAGCAATGTAGTTTTCGAGCGTACCTGTAGCGTGTACATCGGTGTTTGCCACTTGCACATCGCACTTGTTGAGTGCCACGTTTTTCGATGTAAAAGCCATTTGCATTGCGCTAATAGCCACGTCTGGTAAATCGGTGCTTTTGTAAACTGCGTCGTTCAAAGCCAATGTACCGCTTGCCGAGAATTTATCGTACTGCTCATTATCGAGGTACGACATACGTCCAGCAAGTGCCAAGTCGGCAGTAAGTATGCCCGAAAGTTCCATACTATCAAGCGGATACACATCTTTTATTGTACCCAAATTCAACACGCCATTTGCTCCCGCTTTGAAATAAATGTCAGAAAGTAAATTTTTGGCATACAAATATATTTTGAACGGATTTTTTCCAATTTGGAAACTGAAATTATCCACATTCAACTCGGTCAAATCCAAGTCGCCACCAGGGTTTGATGCTTCGGCAGAAATATTGATATTATCGACCGAAGTTGGCAATTCAGGATATTTGAAATAAGCATCTGCCACTTTTAGTTTCACATCGAACGAAGGATAAAGAGAATCTATCATTTGACCTTTCACGTAAGCATCAAGCGCAAGCGAGCCTTTTGTTTGTATTGTCTCGAAATCTTTTGTATAAATGGCAGGAATCATCGAAAGCAAATCTTTGAACTGCGTAGTAGGCGCATTCAGTTTTATGTCCATATCGTAACCATTTTCGAGCATTGCCAACCAACCCTCGAAATTCAGTTTTATAGCATTCAGACGAACCGAATTTTCGCCAAAAGTAAATTTCATATTGTCCAAATCGGCTTGTACAAGCAGTTTTGCTTCGGCATCGGCATTGTTTACAAGCATTACTTTGTCCAACTCATAACAGATTCGCTCTATGGTGGTGTAAATATCAAGATTTGTTACACTTTGTTGCATATCGCCTCTCAAAGTAAAGTTCAAATTTTCGAGTGCGGCAGACATATTCAAAGTGCTGTCAACATAATAGACATTGGCATTTTCTATCACAAAACTCTGCAACTGCAAATTGAATGACGACGATGTAGTGTCTTGCTCGGCAGTTTCTTCCTCTTCGGTTTCTTTCATTATATCCCAATTTGCTTTGCCGTTTGGCAACACTTTTGCAAAAGCATACGGATTTTTCAAAAGAATTTTTTTCACTACTATTTGGTCACCAAAAATGCTTTTCAAGTCAGCCACCACGCGCAAACGCTCGAAACGAGCCAAGGTATCTTGTTCAAACTCATCTACGCCCACAACAGAGAAATCGTCAATCGTAATAGACGCATTCGGGAAATTACGAATGAAACTCAAGTTCAAATCGCTAAACTCCACTTTTGCGTTCAGCATATCATTTGCAGTTGATTTCACCATTTCAATGATTTTTCCTTTGAAAAGGAAAGGTGCTAATAAAAGCAACAAGAAAATGACGCCAACCGAAATTCCCGTGATTTTTAGTGTTTTACCAAGCATTTTATTTTTCATATCAGTTATTATTTATCAAAAGTGGTTAAACAAAATTTGTCAACAAAATTACACAAATAAATGCTTCTTTATACACAAAAAGGAATATCTATTTTATACTTTTGCAAAAAAATAAAAAGATGATTCAAATAGACGACACATTAGTAAGTCTTGATGTGATAGAAAAAGAGTTTTTGTGCGACATCAGTCAATGCAACGGACAATGTTGCGTAGAAGGCGATTCGGGCGCACCACTCGAAACAGACGAGGCGAAAAAGATAGAAGAAATTTTGCCCATTATTTGGAACGATATTCCCGAAAAGTCTAAAGCCATCATCAATCAACAAGGCGTGTCGTACATCGATGAAGAGGGCGACCTTGTAACCTCTATTGTCGATAAAAAAGAATGTGTGTTTGCTTATTTTGAAAAAGGTGTTTGCAAATGCACCATCGAGAAAGCATTTCGAGAGGGAAAAACAGATTTCTACAAACCCATTTCGTGTCACCTCTACCCTATTCGCATTGATAAATACGATACTTTCGAGGCACTCAATTACCACAAATGGGAAGTGTGCAAATGTGCCAGAATATTAGGTGCGAAAAACAAACTGAAAATATACCAATTTCTGAAAGAACCACTCATTAGAAAATACGGCGAAGATTGGTACAACACATTGTGCGAAGTTGCCGAAGAGTGGAACAAACAAAAGCAGCCGTAATTTGCATTACGACTGCTTTTTACCAAATTTACGTTTTTATTTTAGGGATAGTCATTTAATTCGTT
>DCHK01000069.1 GCA_002315615.1 Bacteroidales bacterium UBA1754
TCCTGCTCACGTAGAAATGATGGGATTCCTTGGAATTGGTAACAACCCAATGGTAGGTTGTACAGTTGCTTGTGCTGTTAATGTAGCATTGGCATTGAGCAAATAATTTATTTGTAAATAAATTTTTGAAAGGGTTCTCGTGAAAAACGAGATCCCTTTTTTTGTGTAAAAATTCCCGAGATTTAATTTTTGAGATCTTGCTCCTGCACTCGACAAAACTTATGAAAATAAATTTTCAAAGATTTTACTCTCGCTTGCCTTATGATTTGAGACTTGTTTATTGTATATTTGCAAATCATAGCGTTTGCTTATGAGCGATAAAAACGAAATAATATTATACCAACCTAACGAAGAAGTTAAATTGGAAGTTAGAATTGAAGACGAAACTGTTTGGTTAAATCGTCAGCAATTGGCTATTTTGTTTGGTAGAGATGTAAAAACGATAGGCAAGCACATAAATAATGCTTTAAAAGAGGAGTTGTGTGGATTAGCAACTATCGCAAAATTTGCGACAGTTCAAAAAGAGGGCGATAGGCTGATTACAAGAAATATTGAGTTCTATAATCTTGATATGATTCTTTCTGTCGGTTATAGAGTCAAATCATCAAGAGGTGTTGAATTCAGACGTTGGGCGAACAAAGTTCTGAAAGAGTACTTACTTCGTGGTTATTCTATCAACCAGAGGTTTGAACGGCTTGAACAACGCGTAACCGAAACCGAGAATAAGATTGAATTCTTTGTACGAACATCGTTGCCACCTGTAGAAGGCATTTTCTATGATGGACAGATATTTGATGCCTATAAATTTGTGAACGATTTGATTCGTAGTGCAAAACAACGCATTGTGTTGATTGATAATTATATTGATGATTCGGTGTTTGCTATGCTCGATAAACGTGCCGACAACGTTACTGCTTATATTTACACCAAAGAGATAGACAACAAACTGAAAATAGATATCAACAAGCATAACAGTCAATATAAAAAGATTGATGTCGGTGTTTTTAAGAATGCACACGACCGCTTTTTGATTATTGACAACGATGTATATCATATAGGGGCTTCCATAAAAGACTTGGGCAAACGTTGGTTTGCTTTCAGTAAAATGGCAATTCCCGCAAATGAAATTATAAAACAGTTAAACGATATTAAAAAACCGGAATAAAATTTTAACTTAATATATTATAAATCATAGCGTTTGCTTATTATTCGGTAACTGTCCTGAAACCTCGAAAACTTTAGAAACAGAATCAACTCGAATAAGTCAAGTAAATGCCTACGCTTTACGGCGTGGGCTTGACTTATCTGTTGATTCGGGCAGTTCGAGGGCCTCAGGACGTGGATATTTCAAGTTCTACGTCTTTTTTATGACCCGTTGCAAAAGCCCGTAAGCTGAAGAAGATAAGCACTCGCCCACAAAAACGGAGGCGTAGATAAAAATGCAACGTATTGACATTATTGACACAATCGGACGTGAAAAACACGTTGAGAACATTGAAGGTGGTGAATTCTCGTACAAACAAACATTATCCAATGTTACACAATCACATTGGAAGTTAGACATTCGGTTTTTCGATATGGCAAAGAATGTTGCTGTATTAGTTGAGACAAAACAAAGACAAGTGGATTCCGACAAGAATCAACTCTTTGATTATATCGCATTGGAACAGCGCATTAACCGCAATACAAAGATTATCGCAATTCTTGCTGATACAAGTCTGACAAACAAAATCCGAGTTTGGAAAGTTTGGAGAAATTCTATTGAAGAACTTACCGAAGAAACAGTTTTGAAATCCTTTGATGAGTATGCCAAATTGTTTGAACGACAAACATACAATAACGCACCTGCCGTATTGCAGAACACTAATGAACTCAATGAACTTTTACATACAAATGGCATAAAAGAAGGCAAACGAAGTCAGTTTGTTGGAACTTGTATGCTGGCTTTGAAAAACGATTTGCAGTACAAAGACAGAACCACAAGCGAAATCCTTGCAAACATTAAGAGTAAACTTGGAGAATATCTGCAAAACAGCGTAAATAAAGCCGAAAAAATCGCACTGCTTTCTACGAATGTCCTTCAAGACCAGAATGTTGAAGCTTTGGAAGCACAACATTTTGAAGAGATTTTGAATTTCATTGATGAAAAGATATTACCGTATATCAATGACAACTCCACCAAAGGACAGGATATTTTGTCTTTTTTCTTTACCACATTCAGCAAATACGTTAATCGAGGCGATAAGAATCAGGCATTTACGCCAAATCATATAGCCCATTTTATGTGTAAAGTTGGTGGAATTAACAAAAATTTGAGAGTATTTGATCCTACGTGTGGTTCTGGTACATTCCTCGTTCAAGCAATGACACAGATTTTGGATGAATGTGATACTGAAGCTGAAAAAAACGATGTAAAACAAAATCAAATTTATGGCATTGAATACGATCGTGATGTATATGGTTTGGCAACCACAAATATGTTGATTCATAGCGACGGCAACTCAAATATTATTCAAGCATCTTGCTTTGATAAAGCAAATTGGATAAAAGAAAAAAACATTGGTTTGGTGTTGATGAATCCTCCATATAATGCGCAAAAAACAGTTGTTCCGCGTGATTTTGCAAGTACTTGGGGAAGTTCAAAAGAAGACCCGAGCAAAGGGCTTTATTTTGTTCGTTATGTAGCTGACACTATTGGGCAAGGACGGCTACTGACACTTCTGCCTATGCAATGTGCCATAAAAACGAGCACTATCATAGCAGATATTAAAACAGATATGTTGCGACGTCATACACTCGATGCGGTTTTCTCATTTCCTGCGGAAATGTTTTATCCTGGTGCAAGTGCAGTGGCTTGCTGTATGGTATTCAAATTAGGACAACCGCATCCACGTAATTATGAAACATTTTTCGGTTATTTCAAAGACGATGGTTTTGAGAAACGTAAAGGTGTCGGACGTACTGACGTAAAAGGACGCTGGGCAGATATAGAAAAAGAATGGCTCTATTTGTACCAACACCGTTTAACAGAGCCTGGACTTTCAGTTATGCAACGCATTGACAGTGGCAATCAAGAATGGTGTGCCGAAGCTTATATGGAAACAGACTACAGCACCTTAACCGATGCTGATTTTATTCGTAAAATGCAAGATTATGCAGCATTTCTAATTAGTAGTGAGGAGGGACAGCGATGAATACGGAGAATTGGGAAAGGTTCTATCTTATTAACTATTTTGATATGTACGCTGGAACATATTACCCTTCAGATTCCTATGAAAAAGGAACAACCCCTTTGGTCTCTGCTTCAAACACAACTAATGGAATAATGGCTTGGACAAATTTAGAACCCAAATATCCAGCTTTTAGTATTACAATAGGGAAAGTCGAAATGACATCTTTTGTTCAACCGTATCCTTTTTGTGCTAGTCCAGATGTTACTATTCTTGTATCCAAAAATGAACTTAATATTTACCAGTTGATGTTTGTGAAAACCATTCTTGATAAAGAATGCTTTAGGTGGAATTACGGTAATCAGATTCGTCTTAATGATAGTAAAAGAGTTAGAATTAAACTTCCAGCCATCATTAATGAAATAGGCGAAATTGTTCCCGATTGGCACTGGATGGAAGATTATGCGATAAACGTACTATTACCACAATTACCAGAAAAGGCACGTCAAGTTTGGGAGAAAAAATATAATAATAAACCTATTTCTTCCCAAAAATTAGAGTTGAAAGTGGAAGATTGGAAATGGTTTGATTATTTTGGAAAAAATGGTTTGTTTGAGATTACAGGTTCAAAAACAACTCCAAAAGACATTTTAGAAGAATCTAGTAAAGGAAGTTACCCATATGTGACTACACAAGCAGTAAATAATGGAATAGAAGGATATTTCAACATTGCAACAGAGAATGGAGGTGTCTTTACTGTTGATTCAGCAGTACTTGGATTTTGCGCTTATCAAGAAAAAGATTTTTCCGCTAGTGACCATGTAGAAAAATTGATACCAAAATTTAGTTGTAATAAATACATCGCGATGTTTTTGACAACATTAATAAATAGAGAACAATACAGGTATAATTATGGTCGTAAGGCAAGTCAAACAAAGTTGAAATCATCAAAAATCAAACTACCAGCCACCACTAATGAACAGGGTGAAACTGTTCCAGATTGGCAATGGATGGAAGATTACATAAAGGGGTTGCCATACAGTGGTGCGATATGATAATCTGAAAAAGCTATTGTTTCAAAAGGTAGATTTGTTTCTTCCTATATGGTCTGTTTTTGTAACTATTTGTTAATTAGTTTTTATTGCAGCAAATTCAAATATTTTTGTATCTTTGCACTTTCTTTTGAGAAAAAAAAGAATACAAATTATTAAATAATATATTATGATTACATTTATTATTATCGCGTTTGTTGTGGGTTATTTGGGCATTGCGCTCGAACACCAAATAAAAACAAACAAGGCGGCTACAGCATTGTTGCTGTCTTCTGTGCTTTGGGTGGCATACGTGTTTTATGCTCCGCAATTAGGCAAAACGGTAGAAGAGGTTTTGAATGTGGATATTATTGAAAACCTTGGTGATGCCGCAGAAACATTGTTCTTCCTTTTGGGAGCAATGACGGTTGTCGAACTTATCGACGTTCACGGTGGTTTCAATATCATCACCGACCGTATTAAAACGAAGAAAAAACGCCAACTGCTTTGGGTAATTTGTATTCTTACATTCTTCCTCTCGGCAGTGTTGGATAACTTGACCACAACTATCGTTATGATTATGTTGTTGCGCAAACTTATTGCCGATAAGAAAGATCGTTGGATATTTGCAAGTATGGTAGTGCTTTCAGCCAATGCTGGTGGTGCGTGGTCGCCTATTGGTGACGTTACCACTATTATGCTTTGGATTAGAGGAAATATCACTACAGAACATTTGGTTCCAAAATTGTTCTTGCCTTCGTTGGCAGCAATGGCAGTTCCTGTGGCTGTGGTTTCTTTCTCTTTGCACGGCAATATTTCTGCTCCAGAGTCATCTGCTACAAAAATGGGACACCCTGCAGCCGAACTTATTACTAAAAGACAACGCCAGTACATCTTTGCAATGGGTATCGGTGCTTTGGTTTTCGTTCCAGTATTCAAGTCAATTACACACTTACCTCCATTTATCGGCATTTTGTTTGGTTTGAGTTTGTTGTGGATTTATACCGATTATTTGTATCATCACATGAAACAAGTTGACGAATCGAAAAAAGCACGTATTTCGTCAATCCTTAACCGTGTGGATACTCCTACAATTTTGTTCTTCTTGGGTATTTTGATGGCAGTTTCTGTTTTGAAACTTGCTGGTATTTTGGGCGATTTCTCATCTTTCCTTGATCGTACAATTGGCGATTATCGCTTGATTACGCTTATCATCGGATTCCTTTCGTCTATTGTAGATAACGTTCCGTTGGTGGCTGGTGCAATTGGTATGTATGACCTTGTGCCAATTCCTGCCGAAGGTTTACAAATGCTTAATCCTGAGTTGTTACCATACATTCAAGATGGTGCTTTTTGGTTGTTCTTGACATACTGCGCTGGTGTTGGTGGTAGTATTCTTATTATCGGTTCTGCTGCAGGTGTGGTTGCAATGGGTATCGAAGGAATTGACTTTATGTGGTACTTCAAACGTATTTCTTGGTTGGCTGCTATCGGTTATCTTAGTGGTGCCGCTATTTTCTTGTTAGAAGAAATGATATTTTAGTTTGTAACTAATAGATATAAAAAAACGGATGCTGAAATTTCAACATCCGTTTTTTGTGTTGTTATGTGCGAATTATTTCTTTACTAAAGCCATTGTGTCTTGTGCAATTACAAGTTCTTCGTCGGTAGGAATGACGCAGACGGTAACCTTACTGTCGTCAGTAGAAATGATTGCTTCTTCGCCTCTCACTTGGTTTCGTTTTTCATCAAGTTTTATGCCGAGGTATTCAAGGTCTTGGCAGGCACCCCAACGGATATTGCTTTGATTTTCGCCAACGCCTGCAGTCCATACTACAATGTCAACTCCGCCCATTGCTGCAGTGTATGCACCAATGTATTTCTTAATGCGGTAGTTGTACATATCAATGGCAAGTTTGGCACGTTTGTTGCCTTGTTTAGCCGCATCAGATACGTCGCGCATATCTGATGACAATCCACTTATGCCGAGCATTCCCGATTGTTTATTGAGGAATTCTGCCATTTCTTGTGGCTTTTTGCCTAATTTGTCCATTAAGTAAGTTACAGCAGAAGGGTCAATGTCGCCAGAACGACTACCCATCATTACACCAGCAAGTGGTGTAAGTCCCATAGAAGTATCTACGCATTCGCCAAATTTTACAGCAGAAACCGATGCACCATTACCAATGTGGCAAGTGATGATGCGTTGTGTTTTGATGTCTTTGCCTAAAAATTCACAAACGCGTTGCGAAACGTATCTGTGCGATGTTCCGTGAAAACCATAGCGGCGTATATGATATTTTTCATACAATTCGTATGGAATACCATACAAATAAGCATAATCGGGCATAGTAGAGTGGAAAGCATTGTCAAACACGCAAACTTGTGGTACGTTTGGCATAAGTGTGTTCACTGCACGAATACCTTTCAAGTGTCCAGCATTATGAACAGGAGCCAAGTCGCAAAGTTCTTCTATTCCGTCTTCTACCGATTTATCGACGATTACGCTATGACAAAATTTGTCGCCACCTTGCACAATGCGATGACCTACTGCATCAATTTCCGAAAGGTCTTTTATTGCACCAATTTCGGGGTCGGTGAGCAAAGAAAAAACGAATTTCACGCCTGCGTTATGTTCAGGCATATCGTGCATTATTTTCTTCTTTTCGCCGTTTGGCAATGTAACTTTTACAAACGATTCGTCAATTCCAATTCTTTCGGCACCTCCTGCCGCCAAAACGGTGTTGTCTTTCATATCGTACAATTTGTACTTAATAGAAGAACTACCGCAATTTAAAACTAATATTTTCATAAAAAAGTAATATTTTAGAATTTAGAAACAAGAAACAAGAATCAAGAATTCTTCTCTCGCTTCTATTTGTTTATTGCCTGATTAGCAGTTATGGCAATCATTTTAACAATCTCATCTACGTTGCAACCACGAGAAAGGTCGTTCACTGGTGCTGCCATACCTTGAAGGATAGGACCAAGAGCGACACCGCCCGACATACGTTGTGCCAATTTGTAACCGATATTTCCAGCGTCGAGTGTAGGGAAAACCAATACGTTGGCATCGCCTTGAATGCAACTTCCTGGTGCTTTTTGTTTGCCGACAGATGGCACAATTGCAGCATCTGCTTGAAACTCGCCATCAAGAGTGAGTTCTGGTGCCATTTCTTTTGCCAATTTCGTGGCTTCTTGTACTTTATCTACGCACTCGTTTTTAGCGCTGCCTTTAGTCGAGAAACTCAACATTGCCACGCGTGGTTCGAAACTACCTATCGCTTTTGCAGTAGAGGCACTCACAACGGCAATTTCTGCCAATTGTTGTGCAGTTGGATTTGGTGTAACGGCACAGTCTGCGAAAAGAAACATACCTTTTTCGCCAAATTCCTCTTTTCCTGTGATGAGTAAGAATGAACCCGAAACTACGCTCACACCTTTTTTCATTTTAATGATTTGCAAAGCAGGACGAAGCACATTGCTTGTAGCATTCATTGCACCAGCAACTTCGCCGTCGGCATCGCCATTTTTGATGATAAGACAACCCAAATACAACGGATTTTTAACCATTTTTTGTGCTTCTTCTATCGTCATTCCTTTTTCTTTGCGCAGTTCGAAAAGCAAGTTGGCATATTCGTCGGCACGTGGGTTGTTTTCAGGGTCGATAATGGTGGCTTTTGAAATGTTTTTCAAATCAAACTCATTGACCAATGATTCAATTTTTGCTTTATTTCCAAGCAGAATAATATCTGCAAGACCTTCGGCAATGGCAATATCTGCCGCTTTAATGGTGCGTTCTTCCGTTCCTTCGGCAAGAACAATGCGTTGCAAATTTTTCTTTGCGTTCGCTTTTAAACTCTCTAATAAATCCATTTTGTTATTTATGTAAATTTATGATTTTCTCGAATAAACAAAGGTAGTAAAAAGAAAGTTTAAAATGAGTGTGCTTACTTGAAACTTGTAAGTTTTTTCAATAAAAATTTCAAAACGGTGTGTAAAAAATGTAATTTTGTGAAAAATAAAAAATCTAAGAAAATGGAAATAGCAATTATCGGAGGCGGAAATATGGGAGGAGCCATTGCTCATGCCCTTACGCAAAGCAGTATAATAACAAAAGTAAAGGTCAGCGACATTAACGAAAATACATTGCGCAATTTGCAAAATTTCAACAATGCCATAGAAGTAACGACCGACAATGCCGAGAATGTGAAAAATGCCGACATCGTTTTGCTCGCTGTAAAACCTTGGTTGGCAGAAACTGTCATTGCACAAATTAAAGATTCGCTCAATTACGACAAGCAGATTTTTATGTCGATTGTGGCAGGCGTTCCTTTTGAAAAATTGGAACTTGCACTCGACAAAAATGGCAAACTTCCTGCAATGTTCCGTATGATTCCAAATACCGCTATCGATGTGCTACAAAGCGTTTTGACCATTGCTCCACACAAAAATGCGACAAAAGAAAAAATCAATTTGATAAAGTCAATTTTCGACGAAACGGGCAAAGCATTTATTGTGGCAGAAAATCAGTTGAATGCCTTTATGGCGCTTTCGAGTTGTGGCATTGCGTATGCTTTTCGCTACATCCGTGCGGCAGTAGAAGGTGCTGTGGAAATGGGTATTTATCCAGAAGTGGCGAAACAAGTTGTAACGCAAACTTTGCGTGGTGCAATCGATTTGATTGATACCAACGACTCTCATCCCGAAGTTGAAATTGACAAAGTTACTACTCCTGGTGGTATCACCATCAAAGGTCTGAACGAGATGGAAGCCAACGGTTTTACAAACTCAGTCATTAAAGGCCTAAAAGCAAGTTTGATAAAATAATTTTGTTTTAATTTGTTGAAAAACAACATTTTGTAGAGACGTCATATTATGGCGTCTCTACGTTTTTTATACAAAAATCGCCGTAATAAACAATTGTTATTACTTCCCTTCGGACAGTGTATGTTGATTCCTATAATTTTGAGCCGAGAAGATGTTTGATAACCTCAATAGGATCTTTTTTGATTTTTATTATTGGGTCAATAAAAAGAATAGTTGTGCCAGAAAGCATAACATTGTCAGATTTATCGTTTACATCAGTTACTGAAACATATTCGTTTCCGTAGTAATAGTAAGACTCAGGCTCAAGACCAATTTCTCGTAGTCGAGTTTCAATTTGTTTCTGTGTTGGAGAGTTACAGTCGAAAAATAGTTTTTGTGAATATATTAAAAGTGCAGTGCCGTTATCTTCTGTCACTCCAATAAATGAATATCGAGTTTCTGGGAAAAGGATATTGTGTATGATATGTTCGTATAATATATAGCGTAAGTCTTGATTTTTGAGATGAATCTTGGCAAAAGGATTGCGAACCTTATATACTAACCCTTGTGCAGCGTTTTCGTATATTTTGCTTTCTCCAGAAAGAATAGGAACAAATTCACCTAGTTCTGTGCATTCCTCTTTGGTGAGATAAAGATTTGCCTTTTTGGCAATTTCTATGAGTTTGAGACTAAAAGACTCTTGCGCTTTTCTCGAGCCAAGTGCCCAATCGCAGTTCTGTTCAATGGCCAACCCCTCTTCAAACACTCGAATATCGCTTCTGTCACTATCTGCCGATCTTCTTGCGCAATGCTGTGCAGAAACATTTCTGCCGATAGTTTTGTTCCTGATAATTTTATGTCTTTTAAGGTACTCATATATATCTTTCAGTGTCATTCGGTATAATGTGTAATATAACCTACTTTGGCAAAGTTAAGGAATTTTGTGAAAATGAGTACGAAATTGTTTAATTTTATTTCGAGATTAAAATTTAAATCGCTTCTTAATTTCAAATCAAAAAATCACTAACTTTGTAGGTTAAAAAATGAATTCGTTATGAATGAACAAATAAAACAAATAGCAGAGCGCCTTCGTGGTTTGCGCGAATCGGTAGAAATGACGACTGCCGAAATGGCACAAAAAGGCGATGTGTCGCAAAGCGTGTACGAGTCGTACGAAACGGGCGAAGTTGACATTCCAATGAACTTTCTTTGCAACATTGGCAAAGCCTTCAATATCGATACTGCAGTACTTATTTCGGGCGACGATACGCACGCACAAACGTATTTCGTAACACGCAAAGGTCTTGGTATTTCTATCGAAAGAAACAACGCCTATAAGTATCGCGACTTGGCTGGCGGATTCAAAAATGCAAAAGCAACTCCGTTTTTGGTTACCGTAGAACCGAACAACGAACCAATACACCTCAATTCGCATCCTGGACAAGAATTTAATTTGGTGGAAAAAGGAAGAATGTTGTTGCAAATAGCAGGCAAAGAAATAATTTTGGAAGAGGGCGATAGCATCTATTTCGATGCCACAAAACCGCACGGAATGAAAGCACTCGACAACGAAAAAGCACGTTTTTTTGCTATAATTTTGTAAGAGTATGTTAGAGAAATTTCTTGAAAAAACACAGTTTACTTCTCAAGAAGATTTTGAGAAGAATTTGAAAATAAAAACACCCGAAAATTTCAATTTTGGATACGATGTAGTGGATGCGTGGGCTGAAGAATGTCCTAATAAACGTGCTTTGTGTTGGACAAACGACCACGGCAAGCACATCGACTTTACATACGCCGAATTGAAGAAAAAAACAGACCAAACAGCATCGTATTTTCAGTCGCTTGGCATTGGAAAGGGCGATATGGTGTTGCTCATCCTTAAACGTCGCTACGAGTTTTGGCTCTCAATCATTGCATTGCACAAAATTGGTGCAGTGGCAATTCCTGCTACGCACTTGCTCACCGAAAAAGACATTATTTATCGCTCCGAAGCGGCCACCATTAAAGCAATAGTTTGTGTGGGCGAAGATGTGGTGCTCGAACACGTGAAGAATGCGTTGCCTAAATGTCCGACGGTGAAAAACGTGATTTCTGTCGGTCCAAATATACCTGACGGATTTTTAGATTTTGAAAAGGGTATTTCTTCTGCTCCAACATTTGTTCCAAAAAGAGTTACCGAGAATCACGACATAATGTTGATGTATTTTACATCGGGTACAACGGGAAATCCAAAAATGGTGATTCACGATTTTCTTTATCCTTTGGGACACGTCGTTACGGGTGCATTTTGGCACAATTTGAATGATGATAGTTTGCACCTTACGGTTGCCGATACTGGTTGGGGCAAAGCCGCTTGGGGAAAACTCTATGGACAAATGATAGCAGGGGCAACAATTTTTGTGTACGACCACGAGAAATTTACGCCTGCCGATATGCTTCAAATGATTCAAGACTATAAAATAACGTCATTTTGTGCGCCTCCTACAATTTTCCGTTTTATGATTTTGGAAGATTTAAGTAAATACGATTTGTCGTCGCTCAAATGGTGCACTATAGCAGGCGAGGCATTGAATCCAAGTGTTTACGAACAATTTTATAAACTTACGGGTGTGCGTATGCGCGAGGGATTTGGACAAACCGAAACTACTTGCACTGTGCTTACTACACCTTGGATGATGCCGAAACCAGGCTCAATGGGACGACCGAATCCCGCTTACAATATCGACATTGTTGATGGCGAAGGAAATACTGTTGCCGATGGTATTCACGGAGAGATAGTTATTCGTGCTACGCAAGACAATAAGCCAAACGGATTATTTATGGGTTATTATCGTGCCGAGGAACTTACAAAAAACGCTTGGCACGACGGCGTATATCACACTGGCGATGTGGCTTGGCGCGATGAGGATGGTTATTTCTGGTTTGTGGGCAGAAACGATGATGTGATTAAGTCTTCGGGTTACCGTATCGGACCATTTGAAGTTGAAAGTGCGCTGATGACTCACCCTGCAGTTGCGGAGTGTGCTATTACTGGCGTGCCAGACCCTGTTCGTGGTCAGGTGGTTAAAGCAACCATTGTGCTGAAAGAAGCGTATAAAGACAAAGCGGGCGAAGATTTGATAAAGGAAATTCAAAACCACGTAAAACACACTACGGCACCTTACAAATATCCACGTGTAGTCGAGTTTGTAGATGTGCTTCCTAAAACTATTAGTGGTAAAATTAAGCGTGTTGAACTTCGCAAGTAAGTTGCTTGGTTATATGAACAAAAAATCCGATTGGAACAGCCAATCGGATTTTTTTTGTTGTTTGTATGACTAATAGTCTTTTTACTTTTCTTGTTCTTTTGAATCTTTTGATTCTTTTTTCTGCGGATTTAGTAGAATTGTGTCAATAATATTTTTCAATGTTTCTTTGTCGAGTGCACCTTGCGAAATTCTTGGGTATTCTTTTAGTGGAAAATAAAACATTGTAGGAATACTGTGGATATTGAAAATTCTCGACAATTCTACGCTATTAGCATCTTCGGTGTTCACTTTGTAGAAAATCACTTTGCCTTCGTATTCTTTTGCCAATTCCTCCAATACGGGAGCCAATCTTCGGCAAGGTCCACACCACACGGTGTAAAAATCAACTATGCAAGGTAGTTTTCCTTTGTATGTAATGCTTTCTGGATTTTTATTGTAGTCCCAAATGTATTCTCTAAATCCAAATCCATCGATGTGATTGACAGAGCCCTTAACCAATGGCGCAACTTTTACTTTTGCAGAATCGACTTGTGCAAAAACCGAAATTGCAGAAAGCAAGCAAACGCTTATTATCAAAAATATCTTTTTCATAAGTATTCTCAAATAGAACGTTCAAAGATAGTTTTTGGGACACAAATAATCAATCTTTTTTCAATCTTTTTCTTTCCAACTCGTCCAAAATAATCTTACGCATACGCATTGCGTGTGGTGTAATTTCCACGTATTCATCTTCTTTGATGTATTCCAATGCTTCTTCCAAACTGAACACTACAGGTGGTGTAAGTACGGCTTTGTCGTCAGAACTTTTTGAACGCATATTGGTCAATTTCTTCGATTTTGTAACATTCACCACAAGGTCGCCTTCTTTGGTGTGTTCGCCAACCACTTGTCCAGCATAAACTTCTTCTTGTGGGAAGATGAAGAAACGACCGCGGTCTTGCAGTTTATCAAGGGCGTAAGCAAATGCCGTTCCGCCTTCCATTGCAATAATTGAACCATTTTTGCGGTTTTCAATATCGCCTTTGTAAGGTTGATATTCGAGGAATCGATGAGCAATAACTGCTTCGCCTGTAGATGCTGTAAGCAAATTGGTACGCAAACCGATGATACCGCGCGATGGAATTTCAAATTCCAAATGAATGCGGTCGCCTTTGCGCTCCATAGTTTTCAAATCGCCTTTGCGAGTAGAAACTAATTCTATCATCTTGCCAGAAAATTCTTCGGGAACGTTGATGGTAAGTTGCTCAATTGGTTCGCATTTTTCGCCATCAATTTCTTTGAAGATAACTTGTGGCTGACCAACTTGCAGTTCGTATCCCTCGCGACGCATTGTTTCGATAAGTACCGACAAATGCAACACACCACGACCAAATACATTCCAACGGTCTGCAGTAGGGTCTTTTTCTACACGAAGTGCCAAGTTTTTGTCCAACTCTTTTATCAAACGCTCGTGTATGTGGCGCGAAGTAACGAATTTTCCATCTTTTCCAAAGAAAGGAGAATCGTTGATGGCAAAAACCATACTCATAGTAGGTTCGTCGATAGCAATAGGAGGAAGTGGCTCTGGATTTACGATGTCGCAAATGCTATCGCCAATTTCAAAACCTTCGATACCGATAAGTGCACAAATGTCGCCACACTGAACTGAACTCGTTTTTCTGCGTCCAAGTCCTTCAAAAGTATGCAGCTCGCGAATTTTTGATTTAATAATTTTTCCGTCGCGTTTTACGAGTGCAACGTCTTGTCCTTCTTTCAATTCGCCACGATGTACACGACCGATAGCAATACGACCTACGTAAGACGAGTAGTCGAGCGAAGTAATAAGCATTTGTGGTGTGCCTTCCAAAATTTGTGGTTCTGGAATATATTTGATAATTGCATCGAGCAACGGAGTGATGCTGTCGGTTTGTTTTTTCCAATCGTCAGACATCCAATTTTGCTTTGCCGAACCATAGATTGTTGGAAAATCAAGTTGTTCTTCTGTTGCATCAAGGTTGAACATCAAGTCGAAAACTTCTTCTTGTACGATGTCTGGTCGGCAGTTTGGCTTGTCCACTTTGTTGATGACAACGATGGGTTTCAGTCCGAGTTGAATGGCTTTTTGAAGCACAAAGCGTGTTTGTGGCATTGGTCCTTCAAAAGCATCAACCAAAAGTAAAACGCCGTCTGCCATATTTAGCACACGTTCTACTTCGCCACCAAAATCGGCGTGTCCTGGGGTATCAATTATGTTGATTTTTACATCTTTATAGTTGATAGATACGTTTTTAGAAAGAATGGTTATACCACGTTCGCGTTCCAAATCGTTATTATCCATTATTAAATCGCCAGAATTTTCGTTTTCACGAATCAATTTTCCAGCCAAAATCATTTTGTCAACCAATGTGGTTTTTCCGTGGTCGACGTGTGCAATAATAGCGATGTTTCTGATTTTTTGCATAAGGGTTATTGTTTTGCAAATTGTGCCAAAATAAATCTTAATAAAAGAAAGACTGCCTGATAGGACAGCCTTCAAACATATTAAAAAAAGTGATTCCGGAGCGATTCGAACGCTCGACCCACGCCTTAGAAGGGCGTTGCTCTATCCAGCTGAGCTACGGAACCAATTTTTCGTGGTGCAAAAGTACTACTTTTTTTTATATTAGGCAACGAGTTTTCGTATTTTTTTGAAAATATGAAAATCAGTCGTTCCACAACGAAAAGTCGGCGTTTGCTTCAATTTTGTCTTGCAATTCTTTTGGTACGTTACTGAAAAAGTCAATTCCGGTAAGTTTCTCAATTTCATCTACGGTTTCAAAATTGTCTTTCATAAATTGTACGCCTGTGGTGTTTTGAAAGATAAATCCTATGGCTCGTTCTTTGCCTGGCGTCAGCACCATAATGACTTTATAAAAATGGTCGGGTAGTGCAATGTGTCTGTCGCCAATGTATATTGTTTTATGACTACCATCGTAGATTGGTCCACAGGCAATGTATATTTCGCCCTCTTTTTTTGCCCATCGTCTGCACGCCATTTCGAGCGAGTTCCAGTCGCCTTCGTTCAAGTCTTCGTGTTGCGGACAAATGTTGCTCATCAAAAAACAATCGTCCATAGCCTGTTTGTCCCAACGCATATCTGCCGAAGGCGCCATGTGTCCGCGACTGTAGCCCGTGCCAGAATAGTCGTAGTACTGAACTTGGTATTGCTCGGGCAAAGTGGTGTCGGCAGTGAAAAAGTTTGAACGTGGCACGACTTTGTTCTCTACTTCTTCCCTCGTCAAGCACCACGCAACCCAGTTTGCACAAAGCGTTTCTTTGTTGAACGAGATTGTAAATCCTTTGTGCTCAATTATTTCTGATGGTGTTTTCTTGTCTATGATTTGTGGAATTTCATATTTTGTTTCGTTGCCGTCTTTTTGCAGATTGCAATCGCGCTGTGTTTCTGTTTTGGCTGTGGCAAAGTTGCACGATGCGAAAAGCAGAAAAGAGGCAATGCTAACCGACAAAAAGTTTGCGATTTTGTGGCAATATGAAATCATAAACATATTGGTGTTAAAATTCTGACGTAAAATGGAAACGGATATTTTTGAAATCGTTTTGTGCCATTTGCAATACATAGTTCGAATCGGCAAGGAAAACATCGCGGTCGTCTTTGTCTTTTGCCATATATTGGAACTTGCGTTTTTTGAAATTTTCGAGTTCCGTTTGGTCATCGCTTTCTATCCAACACGCTTTGAACATTGGTAATGGCTCCCAACGACATTTTGCACCATACTCGTGCAACAATCTGTACTGAATAACTTCGAACTGAAGTTGACCAACAGTACCGATAATTTTTCGTCCATTAAACTGATTGACAAACATTTGTGCTACGCCTTCGTCCATCAATTGATGAATACCTTTGTCGAGTTGTTTCACTTTCATTGGGTCTTCATTTTCAAGGTATTTGAACATTTCTGGTGAGAAACTTGGCAGACCTTTGAAATGCAGATTTTCGCCCGACGAAAGCGAATCGCCAATTTTGAAATTGCCTGTATCTGGAAGTCCTACAATGTCGCCTGCAAACGCTTCTTCTACAGTTTCTTTCTTTTGTGCCATAAAGCAAGTTGGAGCAGAAAATTTCATTAGTTTACCGAAACGAACGTGTTTGTAATTGACATTTCGCTCGAATTTTCCTGAGCAAATTTTCACGAAAGCAATGCAACTGCGGTGATTTGGGTCCATATTGGCGTGAATTTTGAACACAAAACCCGAAAATGCGTCTTCGTTAGGATTTACTACTCGTTCTTGTGCCTCGACTGGTTGAGGCGAAGGTGCGATTTTTACAAAGCAATCGAGCAATTCTTTAATTCCAAAGTTGTTCAAAGCCGAACCGAAAAACACAGGTGCAGTTTCGCCCTTCAAGTATTCCTCGGTAGAAAAATCGGAATAAACACCATTGATAAGTTCCAAATCTTCGCGAAGTTTTTCGGCATCGGCATCGCCAATGTTTGTTTCGAGTTCGTTGCTGTTTATGTCGATGGCAATTGCTTTGCTCACTGTTTGTTTGCTTGGCGTGTATAGATTCAGTTTTTGCTCGTAAATATTGTACACACCTTTGAAATTGATGCCCATATTGATAGGCCAACTTAGCGGACGGACTTTTATGCCCAATTCTGCTTCAATCTCGTCGAGCAAGTCGAAAGCATCGCGTCCTTCGCGGTCCATTTTGTTGATGAAAACAATGACAGGTGTATTTCGCATACGGCACACGTTCATCAGTTTGCGCGTTTGTGCTTCCACACCTTTGGCTGAATCTATTACGATAATTACGCTATCGACGGCTGTAAGTGTACGGAAAGTATCTTCGGCAAAGTCTTGGTGTCCAGGTGTGTCGAGAATGTTAATTTTGTAATCATCGTATTCAAAACCCATAACGGATGTTGCCACAGAAATACCACGTTGTTTTTCTATCTCCATCCAGTCCGAAGTGGCAGTTTTTTTAATTTTGTTAGATTTTACCGCACCAGCCACGTGTATTGCGCCACCAAAAAGCAAAAGTTTTTCGGTAAGTGTAGTTTTTCCCGCATCAGGGTGACTGATGATGGCAAATGTTCTGCGTCGTTTGATTTCTTCTTGAAAATCCATATTTAGAAACGATTTTTGAGCAAAATTTATTTTTTCTTGTTGTAACAATTGAAGATGGCGTCCACCTTTTCTTCATTTATATTTTTTGTGAATAAACTTGTAACGAAAACTACCACAAAACCGCCTAACATAGCAATCGCGCCACAGTTGATAGGCGAAATAGGATTACCCATTACCATATTCAATAGTGTGATGCCTACGCCCCAAATGAAGCAAGCCCAAACCGAAGCGGTAGTTGTTTTTCTCCAATAAAGTCCCAAAACAAATGGAGCAAGAAATGCACCAGCCAAAGCGCCCCAAGAAATTCCCATCAGTTGTGCGATGAACGTAGGTGGATTGAGTGCGATGAGTACGGAAATAACAATGAAAAATACGATGAGTGTACGAAGTACAACCACTTTTCGGCGTTCAATTTTTTCAGAAACTTCTTCGTCGATAGTACCCGATACCACTTCGCCTCTTTTCGATTTTACATCGCGATAGATAAGGTCGAGTGTCATTGTAGAACTTGAGGTGAGCACCAACGATGCCAATGTTGACATTGATGCCGAAAGAACCAAAAGAATGACAAGTCCGATAAGCGCATCGGGCAATGTGATGAGCATAGAAGGAACGATGGAGTCGAAGTCCAGTGTGCCATTTGGTAGAGTAGGTGGCGTGCCGAACAAGCGACCGAAACCGCCTAAGAAATAGCATCCGCCAGCCACGACAAGCGCAAAAATGGTGGAGATGATAGTGCCACGTTTCACGGCAGACTCATCGGTGATGGAATAGAATTTTCCTACCATTTGAGGCAAGCCCCAAGTGCCAAGTGATGTCAGTACAACCACGCCTAACAAATTCCAAGGGTCTGGTCCGAAAATGCTTGCAAAACCACCATTAACTTCGGGATTTTCGTCGGAAGGAAGTGATGCCATACTTGCAAATGCTTCGGAGAAACCACCTTTTTGTCCTATCACAACAAATATGAGAGCAATAATGCCAAATAGCATTATGATGCCTTGAATGAAGTCGTTGATGGCAGTTGCTTTATAACCACCGAGAATTACGTATATGGCAGTAAATCCAGCCATTAAATACACGCAATACTGATACTGAATGCCAAATCCCATTTCGAAAAGAGTAGAAATGCCTTTGTAAACACCTGCAGTGTAAGGAATTAAAAATACGAAAGCAATAATTGAAGCCACTACACGCAATTGTTGAGAATCGAAACGAGTGCCGAAAAAGTCGGGCATTGTGCGACTTTGAATGTGTTGCGTCATAATTTTTGTACGTTTGCCCAACACAATCCAGGCAAACAGCGAACCGATAAGGGCATTTCCCACGCCAATCCACGAACTTGAGAGTCCATACTTCCAACCAAACTGCCCAGCGTAACCTACAAATACTACTGCCGAAAAATAAGATGTGCCGTAGGCAAAAGCTGTGAGCCAAGGTCCTACCGCTCTACCTCCCAATACAAAATTATCAACACTTTTTGATTGTTTGTGAGAGTACAATCCTACGCCAATCATAATGGCGAGGAAGAGTATTGTCATTAAAATTTTGATAAACATAAAATTTCCTTCTTTTTATAAAAATCGTGCAAAGGTACGAAAAAAAACGAAAATTGAGAATAGAGGTAAGAGAAACAAGAAACAAGAAGCAAGAAGCGTGACATTTGGCAATTTTAACAATTTGAGATTTTTTTAGGATTTGACGTTTCGATAAAATAAGCAAATAAGCGAAGTTTTTGTTTACTAAAATACTAAAACTATTTTTTTTTCGTTCTATTATTTGCGTAGGTTTTGGTAGTGGAGAAAAAACTTGGTAACTTTGCGCGTTTTTTATAGTATGTAAAAACTCAATAATGATTGAATATATAAAGGGAGAAATAACTGAAATAACCCCAACATTCGCCGTGGTAGAGAGTGCTGGAGTAGGTTATTTTATAAATATTTCGTTGAATACTTATACGGCTCTTTCGGCTGAAAAGACTTGTAAATTATATATTTACGAGGCAATAAGAGAAGACGCATACGTATTGTATGGTTTTGCCGAAAAGGCAGAAAGAGAAAAATTTTTGTTGCTCATATCGGTTTCGGGCATTGGAGCAAATACTGCACGAATGATTTTGTCGTCGCTCACAGTTGATGAACTCGAAACTGCTATTGCTACAGGTAATGTGGCAGCGCTTAAAAGCATAAAAGGAATAGGCGCCAAAACAGCGGAGCGTGCTATTGTTGATTTGAAAGACAAAATAACAAAATCTTCAGTTAGCGAAAATTTGACGATTTCGGCTATGTCGTCTAATTCGCAAGGCAAAGAAGAGGCACTTGCTGCACTCACAATGTTGGGATTCAAGCAACAAGATTCGTCGAAGGTGTTGAATAAAATATATACCGAAAAACCACAAACAACGGTGGAAGAAGCCATTAAATTGGCATTGAAAATGTTGTAAAACTGATATTAGAATACATTGAAGACCAAAATATATATATTTTCATTTATTGCTTGCGTAATAGGCGTTTTGTCGGTGTATGCGGTTACAAAAGAGGAAACCGATGAGTTGCCTTTCCCAATAGCGAAAGATGCAAACGGAACAATAGATGACAAGATAAATTCAGGTTCGGCGGTTGATTTGAAAGACCCCGAAAATATGAAAACCGACGTAGAGTACGATGGTGAAAACGACACTTACATTGTGCGTACAAAAGTAGGCGACGAAGAGTTTGGCACTCCGTTTGTTTTTACTTCTGACGAGTACAAAGAGTACAGTTTGAAACAATCAATGCGCGACTACTGGCGCGACCGCAACGGAATAGAAACTTCGGGTAAGCACAAAGGTTTTTCACTCACTGATATTCAAGTAGATATTGGTAGAGGCGATGAAATTTTTGGTCCTGGTGGAATACAAGTGAAAACTCAAGGTTCTGCCGAAATTTCTATGGGTTTACGTCGCAATCGCATACAAAATCCTACATTGACCGAACGCTCACAAAATCCACCACCATCTTTCGATTTCGATGAAAAAATTCAATTGAATGTAAAAGGTAGCGTGGGCGACAAAATAAAACTCGGACTGAACTATAATACCGAAGCATCTTTTGATTTTGATTCGGAAATGATTAAGTTGCAGTATGCTGGCAACGAAGACGAAATCATTCAAAGCATAGAAGCGGGTAATGTGAGTATGCCACTTAGTACATCGCTCATCAGTGGTTCGTCGGCATTGTTTGGCTTGCGTACAAAATTAAAGTTCGGCAGAATGACTGTAGATGCTGTAGTGTCGCAGCAACAATCAGAATCGCAGAACGTGAGCGTGAAAAATGGTGCACAGACAACCGACTTTGAAATTCCTATTGACGAATACGATGAAAATCGTCATTTCTTCCTTTCTAAATATTTTTACGACAATTATAATAAGTCGCTAAAAACTTTGCCTTACATCAATTCTTCGGTAAAAATAAACCGTATAGAAGTTTGGGTTACCAACAAAAGAGGTACAACGACCGATGTGCGTAATATCGTAACTTTTGCCGATTTGGGCGAACCCGAAGTTTTCAATCATCACTGGTTGCCGAAGTCAGGTGCACGTTATCCGTCAAACAATACAAACAACCTTTACTCTACGGTAACGGATACAGTAAATTTTACCGATGGCGAATATACTATTCGTGATATTGACGGTGTGTCGGTGCTATTGGAGAACAAACTTAGTGCTTACGGAATTGAAGGTGGCGAAGACTATGACAAGATAGAAAATGCTCGAATGTTGAGTAGTTCGGAATATACGCTCAATGCACAATTGGGTTATATTTCGTTGAAAGCCGCTTTGAATGCCGATGAAGTGTTGGCAGTGGCATACGAGTTTGTGGCAAACGGTGTGGTGTATCAAGTGGGTGAATTTGCTTCGGATATTAAAACGCCAAAAACGCTTGTGTTGAAGATGTTGAAAGGTACAAACCTTCATCCTGATGCACCGACTTGGAAGTTGATGATGAAAAACGTCTATTCACTTGGTGCAATGCAAGTGCAACAAGACAAATTTGAACTTAACGTAATGTTCCAAAGCGACTCTACGGGATTGTATTTGAATTATTTGCCAAACTCTCCAATACAAGACAAGACATTGCTCTCGGCTATGGGATTGGATAAATTGGATTCGCGCAACGAGGCACACCCCGATGGAGTGTACGACTTTGTGAGCGGAATAACGATAATTCCAGAAACTGGTCGCATTATTTTCCCAACAATTGAACCGTTTGGTTCCGATTTGAAAAGCCTTTTGGGAAGTTCAAAAGAATACGAGAAATACATTTATCAAGAGTTGTACGATTCTACGTTGGTTGTGGCTCAAGAGTATTCCGAGAAAAATAAATTCAAACTGAAAGGTAAATACAAAGCATCGTCGGGTTCGGAAATTCGCTTGAATGCAATGAACATTCCACGTGGGTCGGTGAAGGTAACTGCTGGTGGTAGAACATTGACAGAAAACTCCGATTATACCGTCGATTACACAATGGGTACTGTAAATATCATCAATACGGAACTCCTTGATGCTGGCGAAACAATCAATGTGTCGCTCGAAAATCAGTCGTTTTTCAACACGCAAAGAAAATCACTTTTTGGTTTGCATCTCGACTATAAATTCTCCGACAATTTCAATTTGGGCGGTACCATTATGCACTTGTCAGAAAAACCATTGACAAAAAAAGTGGAGATGGGAAGCGAACCGATTTCAAACACTATTTGGGGATTTAACGGAGCGTACAAAACAGATTTACCTTGGTTGACAAACGCTTTCAATAAAATCCCATTTTTCGATTTGAAAGCACCTTCGTCATTCAGCATAAACGGAGAGTTTGCACAACTTATTCCTGGCGAGGCAAAAGTGATTTCGGGTAATGCCTATATTGATGATTTTGAATCTACCAAAAGTGGAATAGATATTCGTTACGCATACAATTGGAAATTGGCAAGTATTCCTGGCGACGAGAAACTTTTCCCCGAGTCGAAATTGTCAAACGATTTGTCAATAGGATACAATCGTGCGTTGCTTTCGTGGTACACTATCGACCCACTCTTTACGCGTAACAATACCAATACGCCGAAACATATTCGTAGCGATTCGGAGCAATTGTCCAACCATTATGTTCGTGAGGTGGAAGAACAAGAAATTTATCCTAATCGCGAGACAGCATACGGTCAATCGTCGTACAGAACAATTCTCAACTTGGCATATTATCCAAACGAGCGTGGTCCGTACAACTTCGACGAAAATATCGATACTGATGGTAACCTTACGAATCCAAAAAGTCGTTGGGCAGGTATTATGCGAAAATTGGAAACTACCGATTTTGAAAAAGCAAATATCGAGTACATCGAATTTTGGTTGATGGACCCATTCATCTACAACAAGACTGCGCAAGGTGGAGAACTTTATTTTAATCTTGGCGATATTTCCGAAGATATTTTGAAAGATGGTAAGAAATTTGCCGAAAATGCTTTGCCAGCCGACGATAAAAGTACAGTACGCATAGATACTACCGCTTGGGGTATTGTGCCGCGCGTTCAGTCGTTGGTGTCGTCGTTTGCTACAAATGCACTCGAACGTCAAGATGTCGGTTTGAATGGTTTGAATACCGATGCAGAAAAAACTTTTTATGGAGATTTCCTCAAGAATATTCGCGAGAAGTTGAGCAGTGATGCTATTATGAAAATGCAAGAAGACCCATTTTCTGTATTGAACGACCCTGCAACCGATAATTACCATTATTTCCTTGGTGGCGACTACGATAATGCCGAGACAAGCGTATTCGACCGTTACAAACGCTACAATGGTTTTGAAGGAAACTCGCAAACATCGGGTGTGCAAAAGGCTGCCACATCAGTGCCCGACGTCGAAGATATCAATGCAGACAATACGTTGAATGAATACGAACGCTTTTATCAATACAAAATAGACTTGCGTCCAAATTCGATGGTTGTTGGCGAAAATTACATCAACGATAAAATTGTTTCGCAAGTTTCGTTGGCTAACGGAACTACCGATTATGTAACTTGGTATCAGTTCAAAATTCCAATAAGCGACTACACCGAAAAGGTTGGAAATATTCGCAACTTTAAGTCAATCAGATTCGTGAGAATGTATTTGAGAGATTTTTCAGAAGAAACTCACTTGCGTTTTGGTTCGTTGGAATTGGTGCGTGGCGAGTGGAGAACGTACACGAAAGACTTGCGTTACAACCAAACAGAAACGCCAATTTCCGATGGTAAGATTGATGTAGAATCAGTCAGTGTAGAAGAAAATTCAAGCAAAGAACCTGTAAATTATATTTTGCCTCCAGGTGTCGACCGTGTGATTGACCCAAGTCAGACACAACTTCGTCAGGAAAACGAAGGTGCAATGTCTATAAAAATCACAGACTTAGCACCAAAAGATGCACGTGCGGTGTATAAAACATCAGGTTTGGATATGCGTCAGTACAAAAAACTGAAAATGTTTGTTCACGCTGAGGCATTGATAGATGATGAAACAAATCTAAAGGACAACGATTTGACAGTGTTTATTCGTTTGGGTAGCGACCACACAAACAACTTCTACGAATATGAAGTGCCACTTACGCTTACACCGAAAGGTTATTACAGCGAAGATGTGTCGGGCGACCAACGTCGAGTTTGGCCAGAATCGAACGATATTGATTTTTCTTTGTCGAGATTGACGGAGGCAAAACAAAAACGTAATGCTTCGGGTCAGAAATTGACGGAATTATATTCCGTTTACGACAAAACCGAAGGCAAGCAACAAAATAAAATCACAGTGCTTGGTAACCCATCGCTCAGCGAAGTGAAGGTGATTATGATTGGTATTCGTAACCAATCTACATCAATTAAGAGTGGAGAAATTTGGGTGAACGAATTGCGTATGAGCGAGTTTGAAGACCAAGGTGGTGTGGCTGCATTGGCAAATGCTACTTTGAATGTGTCGGATTTGGCAATGCTCAATTTCAGTGGTAGAATGGAAACCGCAGGATACGGAAGCATAGAACAAAATGTGCAACAGCGAAATTTGGACGATGAGTACCAAATGAGTGTGGCAACTTCTGTAGAATTTGGAAAATTCTTCCCCGAAAAAGCAAAAGTCCACATTCCGTTGTATTATTCGTACTCTCGCGATGTGATTAAACCAGATTACGACCCAAAAAACCAAGATTTGAAGTTGAACGATGTGTTGGCAGATGCCACAAAGAGCGAACGAGATTCTATAAAGAAAGTGTCTCGCGATATGCAAGTGTCTCGTGGTGTAAGTCTGTCAAATGTGAAAGTTGATATTCAAAGCAAAAATCCACAACTTTACGACCCGACAAACTTCTCGGTTGGATATAGTTTTAACGAAACTACAAATTACGACCCCGAAACGGAGTACGAAGTAACGAAAAACCACAAAGGTTATATCAGTTATAACTTTAACACAACGCCAAAACCATATCAACCTTTCAGTAGTATGAAAGATAAAAGCGGTTATTTGAAGTTGATTAAAGATTTTAATATCAACTATATGCCTTCGTACATATCGTATATAAATAATATTAACCGTTATTACTACGAGCGTCAATTGCGCGATTTGACGGGAACGGGAAAACTGAATCCTTCTTTTTCGCAAGACTTTACTTGGGATAGAAATTTTGATTTGAAATATGATTTTTCACGTTCGTTGAAGTTTACATTCTCTACTGCAACAAATTCTCGTATTGACGAGCCTTACACTGTGGTTAATAAAGATTTGTATCCCGATGAATATCAACATTGGAAAGACTCTGTAATGTACAATTTCCGTCACGGAGGACGTCCGTTGCAGTACGAACAAATGTTTACCATTACTTACAATATTCCAATCAACAAAATTCCTGCACTCGATTGGGTAACAGCCAATGCACAGTACAAATCGACATATCAGTGGGATAGAGGAGTAACTGCAAAAGATGAAGATGGAAACGCATATTCGTTAGGAAATACCGCTACAAATATTATGAATTGGCAAGGCGATGGAAGATTGAATTTCGAAACACTTTACAAGCATTCAAAATATTTGAAAAACGTAAATACTAAATTTACGAAAACGCGTACAAGACCAAGTGCAAACAAAAATCAACAGAAATACACGCAAACGGTATCGCTTAAATCGGGCGAGTCGATGGATATTACGCACAAGTTGAAAACGAACAATGTAAAACTTACGGCAACCGATGACAAAGGTCGAACATACACGCTAAACTATAAAGCAATAGACGAAAACACAATACGCATTAAACCGAAGCGTAATATTGATAATTTGAGCATAACGGTAGAAAAAAGTCAAGACGAGCAACAAAAATCTGCAACTGATTATGTAACTCGCATATTGATGCTTGTGCGCAACGTATCGGCAACGTACAAAGAGTCGAGAGATTTGATTTTGCCACAATATCAGCCTACGACAGGATTCCTTGGTCAAACAAAATCCGATGGAGTGAAAGCGCCAGGTTATAATTATGTGTTCGGCTTTTTCCGTACCGAACCGTATATTGAAAAGGCATACAAACACGGTTGGTTGGGTGCAGATTCTATTGGCGATCCTGTTAGTGTAAACAATACGACCGATTTTCAGGCAAGAATAAATTTGGAACCATTGCCAGGATTCAAAATAGAAATTTCGGGTTACAGAACAAGTTCAAGTTCGCGCTCCATTTTGTTCGACGGCAAAGGTGGAACAATTGAGACTTTCAACGGAACTTTGTCGATGACGCAAGCCGCAATTGGAACTTCTTTTTGGAAAATTGGCGAATCTGGAAATTTCGATTCCGAAGCATTCGATAAGTTCTTGGCGTACAGAGATGTAGTTGCAAACCGATTGGAACAAGAATACACCGATGCTGGATATAATATTGGCAAATATAATCGGTCATCGTCCGAAGTATTGATACCTGCAATGATGGCTGCTTATACAAATAAATCGGCATCAAATGTAGGACTGAGCATATTGCCGTCAATAGCGAAGATTATGCCAAACTGGAAAGTCTCTTGTGATGCGTTGTCGAAAATATCGGCTGTGAAGAAATATTTCAAAACCATCACATTGTCTCACGGTTATCGTTGCGTTTACAATGTTGGTTCTTATTCTTCGTTCTTGGATTGGGAACAAGGACCAACTTCAGATTTAGGTTTCCGCAAGAGTGTGTTGTCTGGCGAGTCTGCTCAAAAAATTCCATCGTCAATTTACGATGTGAATAGCGTTACGATTACAGAGTCTTTCAACCCACTTTTCGGTGTAAATTTGACTACACTTTCAAATGTTTCGTTCAAGTTGGAGTACAAGCGCACACGTACTTTGAACTTAAACATTGCAAGTTTGCAATTGGTTGAAGGACACAATAAAGAGTGGGTTATCGGTGCAGGATACAAGTTCGACAACCTAAATTCGATAATAAAATTAAAACAACAGCAGACAAAAGTTAAAAATAGTTTGACGTTGCGTGCCGATTTTTCTATTAGAGATGTTAATTCTATTCTTCGTAAAATTGAGGAAGATTACGCAGAACCAGAGTCGGGCGGAAAAGTGCTTAAATTTGCCTTTACTGCCGATTATGTATTGAGCGAATTCGTCGATTTGTGTTTCTATATGGACAAGAGTTCAAACAAACCATTTGTTTCATCTTCGTATCCTACAAAAAGTTGGGACGGCGGTTTCACCATTCGTTTAATGTTGACAAGATAAGAGTTATGAAAGAAGAATTTTCTGCAAGCAGATTGACCAAAGACAATAAATTGTTTCCTGATAAGTTGATTATTGAAGATGACAAAGTCATCTTTTACAAAGGTCATGTAATTGGTCACGATGTAACATCCATTTCGCGTGGAAATATTGGTAGCGTTACGCTAAATTCAGGAATGTTTTTCGCTGATATTGTGATAGAAACAAATGGTGGACAGATTACTCGCGCAAGTGGTTTTACCAAATCCGATGCGAAACGAATAATAGAATTGTTGGGGTAAATATTCTTGAAAATACAGACATATTAAGAATGCATCATTTGTTTTGGTGCATTCTTTTTTTATGAATGGTTTTTTGCTTGGATATAACGACTTATAATGTCTTTTTTACACTCAAATATTAAAAATGCCTTTCGTAAGAGTATAATTTGAAATCTTTTTCCTAAATTTGTAAGAATGTATATAGTATCTTTATGAGAAAGATTCTTGCAATTATTTTTCTTTTGTTTCAATTCTCTTTGCAGGCACAAATTCAAGAGCCTGTAAAATGGTTCTTTTCCGAAAAGAAATTGAGCAAAAGCGAATTGGAGTTGAGGTTCGTTGCAAAAATTGACAAAGGTTGGCATTTGTACAATATCAATTTGGCGGACGATAGTCCCGTGTTGCCGACGCAATTTACGTTTGATAATGTGCAAGGAGCAGAACTTGTTGGAGGCGTTTCTACAAAGTTTTTGGCAATAGAGTCTTTTGATAAAAATTTTGAACAAATATTAAGTTTTTTTGCCGATTCTGTAGTTTTTACGCAAAAAATTAAAACGTCAGGAAAGTATTCTATTGATGGAAATGTGCGTTTTATGGCTTGCAACGACGAGAATTGTTTGGCTCCTACAATAAAGAATTTTTCGTTTAAGTCGGTTGGTGAACCTCAAAAACCCAAAGCAGAACCATTACCGGTTCTTGCCGTTCAAGTAAAGGATGCGGTCAAAACTACGGCAGATACTTTGCCTACATTCCATTCCGAAATACCTGATACGTGGAAATCTTGTGGTGATGTATCGTCTTTTGGGTCACATACAGAAATAATTGAAGAAACTGCTTACGGACGCATTTTCTTCGACGGATTTTTGGCTGGTTTATTGGCGTTGTTCACGCCTTGCGTTTGGCCTATTATTCCACTTACGGTGAGTTTTTTCCTAAAAAGGAAAAAGGGCAAAAGAGATGCACTTTTGTATGGATTGTCAATTGTCTGCATCTACACGTTTGTGGGAATGTTGATAACCTATATTTTTGGTGCAAGTCAGTTGAATGCACTTTCTACAAGTGCTGTTTTCAATATATTTTGCTTCTTGTTGTTGGTGGTTTTTGCAGCATCGTTTTTGGGAATGTTTGAGATAACATTACCATCGTCTTGGAGTACAAAACTCGATGCAAAGGCAGAAAAAGTTGGTGGATTATTCGGCATTTTTTTGATGGCGGCAACGTTGTCGCTTGTTTCTTTTTCGTGCACAGGACCAATAGTAGGAACTTTGCTTGTGGCAGAATCGGTTGATGGCGCATTTTTGGCTCCGTTTGTCGGAATGCTTGCATTTTCTATTGCATTGGCAGTGCCGTTCACGGTATTTGCATTGTTTCCAAGTTGGATGAATTCGTTGCCAAAATCGGGCGATTGGTTGAATGTGGTAAAAGTAACGCTTGGATTTTTTGAATTGGCGTTTTCGTTAAAGTTCCTTTCGGTTGCCGATTTGGCGTATGGTTGGCGCTTGCTCGACCGCGAAGTGTTCCTTTCTTTGTGGATAGTGCTTTCGGCTATGCTTGGTTTGTATTATCTTGGAAAAATTCGTTTTGCTCACGAAGGTGAAGTGAAAAATGTTTCTTTCCCGAGGTTTTTGTTGGCACTTGTTTGTTTTGCTTTTTCAGTGTATATGATTCCTGGTTTGTGGGGTGCACCACTGAAAGCAGTCAGTGCTTTTGCTCCACCTATTTATACGCAAGATTTCAATTTGAGCCACAAAGAAAGAGTGGCTTTTAAGGATTTTGACGAAGGAATGGCTTATGCAAAACAAAACAACAAACTTGTGTTGCTCGATTTCACTGGTTATGGATGTGTGAATTGCAGAAAAATGGAATCGACAATATTGGCAGATGAAGAAGTGAAGAATTTCATAGACAACAATTTCGTACAAATAACTTTATTTGTCGATGACAAAACGCCTTTGGAAAATGCGATGAGTGTCGAAGAAAACGGAGAAAAACTGATGCTTAAAACTGTAGGTGAAAAATGGAGTTATTTGCAACGTCATAAATTTTCTGCCAACGCACAACCCTATTATGTGATTTTGAACGGCGATGGCGAAATGCAAAATTCTTCGTTCTCATTCACCGAAAATGTAAATGATTTTTTATGCTGGCTAAAGCAAACAAATAATTAGAATCTTAATAAAATGAAAAAAATATTACTGATTTTGACTATGTTTCCACTAATGGTTTTTTCGCAAATTACCATTATGAATGAGACATTTGGTAATCCCACAACTTCTCCTATAAAAGTGGAGGATTACAAAGGTTGGAGCGAGAAGAATGGCATTGTATATTCATCCAAAAAGGGAAATGTTGAACATAGCGTTGAAATTAGAAATAATCAAACTTCTGAATATTTAAATGACGGCATATTGGCATCAGGTGGCGGAAATTTATATTTGAATGGTGATGCTACTTCTTTTGTTGTGAGCAATATCAACGCAAGTAATTGTTATAAATTAAAATTATCATTTGGTCTGTTTGGCAAAACAGTAAATTCATTTCTCAATTTCAAAGTTTATTACTCCTTAAATGATGGAACGACAAAAACGCTTTTGAAATCTTTTGAATCGTATGTTTGCGAACCTAAAAAATGGCAACATATAAGCGAGATTTCTTTGCCAGAAGCCGCTGCGGTTTCTAATTTGACATTGATTTTTGATTTGGGGAAAACCGAGGGTTCTGCCAAGGTTCGTTTAGATGACATTAAAATTGTAGGTTTGAAAAATCAGTCAGATGATTACGCATCTCTTTCAATTTTGTCAGAAATTAGTCGTTTTGAAACGACGGTGAATTCTGAGACATCTCAAAATTTGTCAATTTCAGGTTCAAATATTGCGAGTGACGTAACATTGCAGTTGAAAGATGGTAGCGATTTCTCGTTGTCGAAAAATACGATTACTGCCGAAGAATTAAATGATGGAGCAAAATCGGTTTCAATTGGCATTACTTATTCGCCCAAAAGTGTAAAATATTCCGACGATACATTGGTGATAAACACTGCAAATCTTTCATCTCCACTGTATGTTTTGCTCGAAGGAAAATCAATGTTTGAAAATGTGCAGAATTTACAAGTTTCGCAGGTAGGAGCAAATGTGAAAATTTCGTGGGATGCTGTTCCTACAGCCGAAAATTATTTAATCACCATCAATAAAAAGCAAAATGTGGTGAAAGATACTATTTTCTACGAAGATTTTTCCGATTTTCAAGAGAAAACCATCAAAGTGGGAGAAAAAGATGTGGATATTGAAATTGGGGAATCTATTATAAACACTGGAACGAACGTTTACAATGGATTTTTTAAAACTGCTGGTTGGACTGGTGCAAATGTTTATAATGGTTCGGACGACGATTTGGGTGATGTAGAAGGTGTATGCCGTTTAGGCAAAAAGGCAGGTGGAAATGGGTGGTTAAATTCTCCATCGATATATTTAATGGGCAAAAAAAATGTCTATTTGAGTTATAAAATTAGAACATTTACAAATCACGGAACGCCAGAAAAGACATCCGTAAAAGTCGGGTATCTTGCAAATACAGATCAAAAATTAGATATTTTGGAAAATCTTTACCCTGATTTTCAAGAATATATAAAGAAAATAGAAAATGATACTATAAAAATTCGTTTTGCGGGAACGAATCCAAAGGCAAATGAGAACAATAGGTTTATTATTGATGATATTGTAATTTTTTCTGCCGAAAATTATGAAATGCCGAAAGTGAAGAACAAACTTTTGACGGAAAATTCTTTTGAAATAGCAGATTTGACAATTGGTGCAGAATATGAAATTTCTGTGCGTGCTTACAATCCAACTACAGTTTTTGTTTCGGATTCGGCAAACGTAACGTACAAAGTGAAAGATTGTTCTGCATTGAAAAATATTTCGGAAGAAAACGAGGCGATTATTTATGCAGAAAACGGAATTGTATTTATAGAATCGTTGAAAGATGCTGAAATAAACATTTATAATCCTCTTGGTGCAATTGTTTGTACTAAAAAAATCAACGAGGGTGTTAATGAAATCGTTGGTTTGACGCAAGGCGTTTATCTTTTGCAAGTGGGTGGAAAAACGACGAAAATAATACTGAATTAAAAAAAGGAAATGAATCAATCTTTGTCGGGAATAATATCTTTTTTGAGCGACTTGGCAATCAACAACAATCGTGTGTGGTTTGCCGAGAACAAAAACCGTTATCTTCAGGCAAAAGCGGAATTTGATGAAATCGTGACAGAAATGATTTCGCAAATTGCGTTGTTCGATGCTTCCGTGTCGTCGCTCACACCAAAAGATTGCACGTATCGCATCTATCGTGATGTGCGTTTTCGTGATAAAGACACGCCTTATAAAATTCATTTTGGTGCATATATTGCGCCACACGGTGGACGAAAAAGCGATTACGGTGGATACTATTTTCACGTGCAACCAGGTAATCAGTCGTTTTTGTCGCCAGGAATATGGTCGCCTCAACCAGATGTATTAAAGGCACTTCGCAGTTCAATTTACGATAATTATGATGAGTTTTTGGAGATAATAAATAATGCAGAATTTCAGAAATTCTACAAAAATTCATTCTACGAACACGAAATGTTGAAAAAAAATCCACTCGGTTTTCCGAAAGATTTTGAAGGCGCATATTATTTGAAATTGAAACACTATTTGGTAAGTTCAGATTTGACGGATGATTTTTTGTTGCAAGAAAATTGGATGGAAAAAGTTGTAGAGCGTTTTCGTGTGGCATATCCACTTAATAAATTTTTGAATTATACGCTCGACGAAATTCATAATTCATAAAACAGAATTTGTATAATGATTCATGATAATTTAGAAAATATTTTTTTGTACGAGGGTTTGAATCCGAATTTTGGTTTGGCGTTCAAACATCTTTCTGCTACTAATTTTGCCGAGATGCAACCTTGCGAGTATTTTTTGAATGAAAATGTGAAAGTGATTGTTTCGCTCACCGAAGGTCATCTTGCCGATGATTCGCAAGTAGAGTTGCACAATGATTTTATCGACATTCAAATGCCGTTGAACACTGTCGAAACAATGGGTTGGATTGCTCGACAAAATCTAAAAAATGCGTCAGTGCCATACGATAAAGAAAAAGACATTGCGTTTTTTTATGAAAAAGCGACAGATTTTGTAAAGGTTGAGCCATACGAATTTGTGGTGTTTTTCCCAACAGACGGACACCAACCTTGCATTGCAGAGGGGATGATAAAAAAAGTGATAGTAAAAGTAAAAAACATATAGAGTATTACAGACCAAAAATTCTAAATAAAATAATTTTATGGAGCCACTGAAAATTATTAGAAACGATGATTATTTGAAACCATACGCTGAAGAAATTACTCGTAGGTATAAGTACACGATTGATAAGGAAAAACGAATGCTTTCTGGACTCAAAAACTTATCGATATTTGCATCTGGATATTTGTATTTCGGATTGCATAAGACTATCGATGGGTGGGTCATCCGAGAGTGGGCACCGAATGCTACTGCCATTTATTTGAAAGGAACATTCAATAATTGGGAAAAGCAAGAGTCCTATCGCTTTAAAAAACTTGGCGACGGCATGTGGGAATTGAATTTGCCTAAAGTCGCTCTCCATCACGGCGATTTGTACAAATTGCAAATGGAGTGGCAAGGAGGCGAAGGAGAACGTGTGCCAGCTTGGGCTTTTCGTGTGGTGCAAGATGACGAAACAAAGATTTTCAGTGCTCAAGTTTGGGCACCTGAAAAACCGTATAGGTTCAAGATAAATAAATTTAAGCCAAATACCGACCCATTGCTTATTTACGAATGCCACATTGGTATGGCTACCGAAGAAGAAAAGGTCGGAACTTATCGCGAATTTCGCGAAAACGTGTTGCCACGTGTAAAGAAAGCAGGTTATAATTGTATACAAATTATGGCCATTCAAGAGCATCCGTATTACGGCTCTTTTGGTTATCACGTTTCGAGTTTCTTTGCTGCGTCATCTCGTTTTGGTACGCCCGACGAACTTAAGGAACTTATTGATGCCGCTCACGAAATGGATATTGCGGTGATAATGGATTTAGTTCATTCGCACGCAGTGAAAAACGAAGTTGAAGGTTTAGGTAGATATGACGGCACACCAAATCAATTTTTTCACGGAGGTTGGCGTCGAGAGCATACTGCGTGGGATTCGCTTTGCTTTGATTATGGCAAAAACGAAGTGTTGCACTTTTTGCTTTCTAACTGCAAATATTGGTTGGAAGAATATAATTTCGATGGATTCCGTTTCGATGGTGTAACGTCGATGTTGTATTTGAATCACGGACTTGGTTCCGATTTTATGGGATACGGCGATTATTACAATTTGAACGAAGACGTAGATGCCATCACCTATCTTACATTGGCAAATAAATTGATTCACGAAGTGAAACCTCGTGCCATTACTATTGCCGAAGAAATGAGTGGAATGCCAGGTTTGGCTTCACCAATCAAAGAAGGTGGATTTGGTTTTGATTATCGTTTGGCAATGGGAATTCCAGATTTTTGGATAAAAATTATCAAAGAACAATCTGACGAAGATTGGAAACCTGGTCATATTTTTTGGGAACTTACCAACCATCGTGATGACGAAAAAACTATCAATTATGCCGAAAGTCACGACCAAGCACTCGTTGGCGACAAAACTATCATTTTCCGCTTGATTGATGCCGAAATGTACACCAATATGTCAAAACTTTTCCCTTCTACCTATATGGTGGATAGAGGAATTGCTTTGCATAAGATGATTCGTTTGATAACAGTTTCTTCAATGAGTGGAGGTTATCTGAATTTTATGGGAAATGAATTTGGACATCCCGAGTGGATTGATTTTCCACGCGAAGGCAACGGATGGAGTTATAAGTATGCGCGTCGTCAGTGGCATTTGCTCGACGACCACGATTTGCGTTACCAAGGTTTAGGTGATTTTGATCGTGAAATGATGCAAATTATTTCATCACAAAACAAATTCCAAAAATTGAAAATCGAGCAACTTTGGGATAATTCGGGCGATCAATTTTTTGCGTATCGTCGTGGAAATTTGGTGTTTGTGTTCAATTTTCATCCAAACAAATCGTATTCAGATTATGGCTTTTTGACGGAAAAAGGTTCGTACAAAGTAATCTTGAATACCGATGACAAGAAGTTTGGTGGTTTCGGTTTGGTCGATGATGGCGTAACACATTTTACTATACCCGATGTTCTTTACAGAAAAGAGAAGAAAGAATGGTTGAAAATTTACATTCCTTCTCGGTGTGCTATGGTGCTCCAAAAGATTGATTAACTCGAAACAAAACGAAAAGAGTAAAAAATAGTAACTTTGCAAAAAAAATAAAATTGTATGGAAAATAATAATGAAGAAATGGATTTAATATCCTTGATGCGTTGGATGTTTGGGGGAGTAAAAAACTTTTTCAAAGGTTGTTTGAATGCTTGTGGAAGCATGTTAAAATTATGTTATCGCAATAAGTTGATAATCCTTGTTTTTCTTCTGTTAGGTATAGGAGTAGGCTTGTATATGTCATTCCCGAAAGTTTATAGAGGAGAATGCATTTTAAAGGCACCAAGTTCGCATCTTGTGAAATCAATGGTTAACGAATTTGATGGTACAAAATACAATAACGGAAGTAATAAAGCGATAAGCAAATTGAATCTATCTCCTGAATTGGCTGCAAAAATTAGTTTGATTCGTCCTTATAGTGTAATAACGAGTAAAGATGACCCAAATGAAATTAAGAAAATTGCTTATAAAGATAAAGATCTTGTTGTTACAGATACATTATTAAAGGTGTCGGGTTCTCGCATTTGCCTACAATTTTTAATGAAAAGTGATAGTGATTTTGTTACTCTGCAAAATTCGATTATTTCTTATTTGAATAAAGTGCCAGAAATTGAGGCGTATAATTCGCGACAAGCACAATATCTAAATTCTTTGTTGCAGTCAATAGATAACGAATTGTCAAAACTAGATAGTTTGAGCAAGGTTGATTATTTCGGCAAAGATTCAAAACGCACACGTATGCAGTTGAGTGTTGATACTGTTGGAGTTACGCTTGGAGAAAAAGATAAAAAATTATATCATAATGATATTTTTGAATTGCAGTCGAAGCGAGATAGTGTCACAAACGAAATCCAAACAATGCAAAATGGTAGTGTTAGTGTAGTTACTCCAATGCTTGTAAAAAAATATCCGTATAATTTTTGGTTGAAAGAAATCATTATTTTTGGTGGTTTGTTCTTTGTTTTTGGAATATTTGTCGCTGCTTTTTGGGAAAATCGCAAAAAAATTAAGCAATATTTGGAAGAAAAATAATAGGTATTTTGGATACGAAGAAGTATTTAAATATAAAATATTTATCGTCGCAACCATTGTTCGCTAATATTGCATCATTGGGATTGGTGCAATTGGCAAATTATATAATACCAATAATTATTATCCCTTTTGTTGTGCGAGCATTGGGTGCCGAAGCATTCGGACGAGCTTCGTATGCTCAAAATATTGTTTCGTATCTTACTATTTTAGTTAATTTTGGTTTTGATTATTCAGCCACACAAGATGTCGCAATTAATAGGGAGAATAAGAGCGCGTTGCAAAATATTTTTTGGACGGTAATTCGTTTCAAAGTACTTTTGTTGTGCGCATCATTTGTAATTTTATTTTTGCTTTATTTCTTTTCTTCAAAAGTACACGAAGACCCCATTTTATACCTTTATGCAGCGCTGATAAATGTTGGTTTCGTCTTTTTCCCAAACTGGTTTTTTCAGGGAATGGAGAAAATGGCAAAAATGTCGCTCTTTAATTTTGTGATAAAACTTTTAGGAGCCTTGTTGGTTGTTTTGTTAGTGTCTTCTCCCGATGACTATAGGTTATATCTATTGATACTTTCGCTTTCGTACGCATTAGTTGGCGTATTGGCGATGTTGTATGTAATTAGAAAATTCAATCTTACCACCATAAATTTCACTTTTGAAAAAAGTGTTATCAAAAAAAGTTTTCCAATATTTTTGAATACATTGTTTGCCTCACTTTATACGATTTCTGGTATGACTATACTAGGAATTTATGTTTCGGATGCCGAAGTTGGCATTTATAGTGGTGCGTATAAAATAATTATGGCATTTGTTGTTATCTCGAGTATGCCAATAAATGTGGCATTGTTTCCTATGATTAGTCGTGAATTTAATAAATCTATAGACTGTGGAATTTCTTTGGTAAAAAAGGCAATGATAATTTTATTGCCAACAATGTTTATTTATTGTAGTTGTATTTTTTTGTTTGCACCTCAAATAACAAAAATTTTATTAGGTACTAACTTCAATGCAGCAACGGAATATATTAGATTATTTTCTTTGTTGCCATTGCTTGTTACTTTTGCAAGTTTAGTCACAATACAATGCCTTTATGGTCTTGGGCAACAAAAGTACGCACCAATTGTAGGCTCTATAGTTGGAACTATATGTGTAATAGCGAATTTTTTATTGATACCAGAAGTTGGTTCGTATGGCGCTATTTATACCTATTTAGGTGCTGAATTGTTGGAGATTTTTATTTCAGGCATGTTTGTGTGGATTTCTCTGAAAAATAGATGACAATTGCTTTGCTGATATGGCTTTTGATTATGTTGTTTGTTGGCTATATGCTCTCAAACAAAAATATTTTTGCGCCATCTGTATTGACATCTGCAGTATGGATTTTTATGTTGCTGATGTTTTATTATTTGGAACACGACTTGCCCTCATTAAAAAATCAAGTTTTACTCTCAATTTTTTTGTGGACTACAGGCTTTGTGCTTTCTTCTCTTCTAATACAATCTATTACTTTTACCAAAACAAAATACACGCAAAACACTCCCAATAAATTAATACGAGATGTATATTTCATTTTATCCGTTGCAACATTTCCGTTGTTGTTGTTGTTTGCATTTGAAGCAATTAAATATGGAGAAACGGGCGAGTGGGCTATAGATTTGCGAAATGCGGCAATTGGAGCAACAGAAAGGCACGCAGAGCCTTATAGTGGGTTATATCTAATATTGTGGAAAGTGGCTTATGCTATAGAATTGTGTTATTGTACTGCAAAAAATAGATATCGAGTATATGTACTGGCATTTATGTATATTGCTATGGGCATATTGTTAATGTCAAAGGCTGTATTTCTCGAGTTTGCAGTGATAACTGTAGTTGTGCTTTGGTTCAAAGGAGCAATAAAAATAAAGTTTGTTTTAATTGTAGGTGCAGCCTTGTTTTTTTGTTTTATTATATTGCAACAATTGCGCCATCACTTATCGTCTGGCGAAAATGCAAAAAACGATTTTCTGGTACTATATGTTGTAGGTCACTTGTCTGCTTTTGATACTTTAAAACCTTGTTCATCAACTAATTTAGGGGAAAATGTATTTCGCATATTTTATGCGATTCCATATAAATTGGGTATGTCCTCTATACCTCCAATAGATCCCCTTTTACCTTGGATAAAAGAACCTTTAAGGACAAATACATACACTTGTATGTATCCGTTTTTTGTTGATTTTGGATACAAAGGTGTATTTTGTTTTTCTTTATTATATGGAACTTTGTTTGGCTGGATATACAAAAAAATAGAACGAAGCAAGAATTTATTTTTTGTTTTGCTATATGCACTGATGTTTAATGTAGTTCTTATGCAGTATGTGGCAGAAATATTATTGACTAACTTTGCAATTTTCGTATATATAATATTATTTTTGGTTTTCCCTTTTGTATTTACTTTAAAGAATGAAACAGTCGATTCAAATAATCATAGTGCTGTATAAGATGAGATTGGAAAATAGTTTGTCTTATAAAACATTGATGGAAAATATTGGAAATGTGCAAATGGATTATCATTTGTTGATATATAACAATTCTCCAGAGATTATAGTTGAGCAATCATCTAAATACGAAATTTATACACCAGAAAATAATACGATGTTGGCAGGTGCTTATAATTTTGCGTTGACACGAGCAAGAGCAAATTCTTGCGAATGGTTGTTGTTGCTCGACCAAGATACAAAACTAACAAAACACTATTTTGAATGTCTCCAAAAAGAATTTGATTCATTGCAAATAAGCGAAAATAACAAAATTGCTGCTTTTGTTCCATTCATTAAAGCAGAAAACGGGTATATTATCGATCCGTATCACTATAACCCAATCTGGGGATGTTGGTATAACTTAAAAAAAGTAAAAGCAGGACTTCATAAGGAGTGTATTATCGCAATAAATTCATGTGCTTTGATTAATTGCTCAGCCATTGAAAGAATAGGAGGATTTCCAAGTGAATACCCTTTGGACTCTTTGGATTCTTCTTACTTCTATCGCTTTTATAAGAACGGTTATCTTGTTGTTGTTCTGGATACTCATTTAGAGCACGATATGAGTATTATGGATTATAGAAAAAATATGACACATCAGCGATACGCATCAATCATAGAGTCAGAAAATAAATTTGCTCACGAATTAGGATGTCTTGCTGTAATTGCTTTTAAGTCAAGATTGTTTCTTCGAGCAATAAAGTGTATTTTTGTATCAAACAGAAGGAAATACGCTTGGCAAACTCTAAAAGCGATATTTACAAATTAAAATTTTAGAAAAATATGAATCCAAAATTAATCGCAATATATTTCCCACAATTTCATGATATACCAGAGAATGACGAATGGTGGGGGAAAAATTTTACAGACTGGGAACTTGTGAAAAAATCTCGACCTTTGTTCGATGGGCATTATCAACCAAGAATTCCCAGAGATGGATACTATAATCCTTGCGAGAAAGATGTTCTTAAAAAACAAGCAGTTTTAGCCGAGCAATATAATGTTTTTGGTTTTATGTTCTACCACTATTGGTTTGATGGAAAACTTATTCTTGAAAAGCCAGCAGAAACTTTTCTGCGATCAAAAGATATTGATATGCCTTTTTGCTTTTCATGGGCAAATGCGAGTTGGACAAGACAATGGACAGGGAATAATGAAATTTTGCTAAAGCAAAATCATATTCCAGATGAGAATTTGTGGGAAAAACATTTTTCATATTTGTTGCCTTTTTTTAAGGATTCTCGTTATATGAAAAAAGACAACAAACCTATATTTGCTATATATGCGCCCAATTTGTTAAAAGAAACAGAAAGAATGTTTGCATTATGGAATAAAATGGCAAAAGAAAATGGAATGGAAGGAATTTATTTTATCGCAATGAAAAATTATGACTTTGCAAATCCGTCTTTTTTGAATTCTTTCGATGCTTTAATGAATTTTCAACCGCGACAAGCAAATGTGTCTGCAAAAAATCCGCACAAACAAAAGTTAATGAGTTTGTCATATTTTAGATTGTTGCCAGAGCGTATGCAGAATTTCCTGGCTGGTATTAGATTGAAATTTAAATCAATTTCAAAAATAGATACTCCGCAAATTTGGCAACATATTCTTAAATTTGCATATCAGTCTGAGTATCCTCAATATAAATTAGATTTGTATGAGAGTGCATTTTTTGATTGGGACAATACTGCAAGATATGGTAAAAGAGCGACCATTTACACTGAACAATCGTTAGAAGAAAAGAGGGCTTTTTTAGAGAGTTTGTATCAAAAAGCAACCGAAAATAATTCAGAATATATCTTTTTTAACGCATGGAATGAATGGTCTGAAAGTGCATATCTTGAGCCAGATGAAAAAAAGGACTTCGCGCACTTAGAGATAATAAAAGAAATTTTTGATAAAAAATAGGCTTTACTTTATGCAAGATAATTTAGTTTCAATAATAACTCCGCTATACAATGGTGAAAGATTTGTGGCACAAACAATAGAATCAGTTTTGGCGCAGTCTTATCCACATTGGGAAATGATAATCATCAACGATGGCTCAAAAGATAATAGCGAGGCGATAGTAAAAGCATATACGGAAAAAGATTCAAGAATAAAACTTTTTTCTCAGCAGAATGCTGGTAGTGCTGCTGCTCGCAATAATGGTATAAGAAGGGCAGAAGGTCGATATATTGCGTTGCTTGATGCCGATGATTTGTGGGATAGCAATTTCCTTGAAAGTCAGTTGGCTTTAATGCAAAAAACAAATGCTCAATTGGTCTATGCTTCTCATCGCCGTATAGATGAAAATAACAATGAATGCCTAAAACCATTCTTGGTCTCGGGAACTACCGACTACTACGGATTGCTCAAAACTTGCTCTATATCTTGCTTGACAGGATTGTATGATTCTAAAGAATTTGGTAAAATGTATCTTCGCGAGGACTTAAAGTCTCTTCGCGATGATTTTGTTTTTTGGCTTTCTATATTGAAAAAAGTAAAAGTCGCCTATGCAAACCCAGAGGTGATAGCAAGTTATCGTATTTTAGGTAATTCGACTTCTCGTAACAAGAAGAAGGTTATAAAACCACAATTTAGGGTTTACTATGAAATAGAAAAGTTGGGATTGGTTAAAAGTATCTATTATCTAATTTCTTGGGCTATAAATGGTTATTTGAAATATCGCAAATGACCTTCCTTACATCTTTAAGTAAAAATCTTTTGTAAGGGCAACGTATTCGTCGGTATAGTCGTGGCGTTGCTCTTTTTCTATGAAAAGTGTATTTTCTTCTTGTTTTGAATTTTTGAAAGAAAACTCGAGCAAAAGTCTTTTGGGTGGTAAATCAGCACGAGGGAAAACGATTGTTTTTCGTGTACAAAACAAACGGAATTCTTGTGCCAATTCAATCAGTTTTTCGCCTTCTAAAATGGGGTAAATCACGCACAAACGTCCGTTTTCGTTAAGCAGTTTTGCCGAAACGGATATCAATTCTTGTGGTGACAAAGTGTCGGTGTGGCGGGCTGTTTGTCGTTCTTTGTTTGGATTTTTAAGCGAATTGACAAAGTATGGTGGATTAGAAACAATCAAGTCAAACTTTTGCTCGAATTTATAATGGCAAAAATTTCCTTCTACGAATTGAATACGTTCGCCCCACGGTGAATTCTTGGCATTTTCTTTCGATTGTTCAACTGCTTTTTTGTCTATTTCTATTCCTGTTATTTTTGATTCGCTATTTCGTTGTGCCAACATTATCGAAATCAGTCCTGTTCCTGAACCGACATCAAGTATGTTTTTCGCTCCATTTATATCAGTCCAAGCGCCTAACAATACGCCGTCTGTGCCAACTTTCATTGCGCATTCAGATTGTTGTATTGCGAATTGCTTGAACTGAAACATAAGTGTTACGAATTTTTCATCATTTGCAAGCGAATGTTTGTCAGCACTTTCTTGGTGTCGAGTGTGAAATCACCGTTCATCATCCAACTATAATACGAAGTGTCGGTTTTCAAAATATCTTTCAGTTTGCGGTCTTTGTATTTGCCAAAATTGATGACGATTTCGTCATTGTCGTCGTAAACAAATCGTCCAGCAAAATCCACGTTTCTCGTGAAAGATGAATATTCCGAAAGGAAATCAATGTCGTTTTGTAGGTCATCGTATTTGTCGAGTTGCGATTTTAGAACCTCGTAAGTTGCCATAGTGTCTGCAGAAGCGGAGTGAGCGTCTTCAAGATTTTTATCGCAATAGAATTTGTATGCGGCAATGAGTGTACGTTGTTCTTTTTTGTGAAAAATGGTTTGTACATCAACAAATTTTCGCTTGTTTAAATCGATGTCAACACCTGCTCTTAAAAACTCTTCGGCGAGTAGAGGGATGTCGAATCGGTTAGAATTAAAGCCTGCCAAGTCGCATCCTTCTATTGTTGTAGCCAGCGATTTTGCAATTTGTTTGAATGTCGGTTCGTTTTTTACGTCGTCGTCTGTTATTCCATGCACTGCTGTCGCATTTTCAGGAATGTGCATTTCTGGATTTATGCGTCTTGTTTTGGAAATTTCTTCGCCGTTTGGCATTACTTTCAAAAACGAGATTTCTACTATTCTGTCTTTAGCAACATTAACTCCTGTGGTTTCTAAATCGAAAAACACCAATGGATTTTTTAGGTTTAGTTTCATCGCAATATTGAAATGGATTTGTATAAAAAAAGACCACAATCTTAAGGAAGATTGCAGTCTTTTGTTATTTTGATAATATTAGTCGTTGAGCATAATTGGCATCAAAAGCATCAATATCTCTTCGTTTTCTACGTTTTCGAGAGGAACCATAATGCAAGCGCGACGGGCATCTGTCAGTTCCAATACGATTTCTTGATATTCCATATTTGAAAGCAGTTCTATCAAATAAGTTGCTTTGAAACCTATGCTGATTTCGTCGTTTTGATATTGGCAATTTACATTTTCTTGTGCAGAAATAGAGTAGTCCAAATCTTGTGCGGTAACCACGATTTTGTTGTCTTTCACTTGCAACTTGATGAGGTTACTTGCTTGGTTAGCAGCCACAGACGCACGTTTCAATGCGTTTATCAAAGTTAGTCTGTCAACAATGGCTTTGTTTGGATTGTTTTGTGGAATAACGTCATTGTATCTTGGGTATCTTCCGTCAACAAGGCGACAAACCATTGTGAAATCTGCAAGAGTGAAAATGGCATTTTTCCCGTCAAAGTCAATTTTTGCATCGCCAGATTCTTTCGGCAAAATGCTTTTGAGCAAATTGGCTGGTTTTTTAGGTAAGATGAATGATGTTGCAGTTTCGCTCTTTACATTGTTTGCTTTGAAGCGAATCAATTTATGACCGTCGGTAGCGACAATAGTCAAACCTTCGGGAGTCATATCAAAATTGATACCACCCATAACAGGACGAAGTTCGTCGTCGCCTGTGGCATAAATAGTGTAACTAATTCCTCTTAAAAGTGTTTCGGCAGGCAAAACAAGATTACCTTTCGATTCTATATTGCTCAATGTTTCAGGATATTCGTCGCCGTTTTTACCCATTGGAGTGATGTTGCCATTTTCGGCAGTAAAAATTTTAATGGATAAATTTTCGTCGTTAATATCGAAAGTAATAGGTTGCTCTGGGCAAACGCTCAACCAACTCAGTAGTTCTTTTGCAGGAACTGCAATTTGTCCGTTACCCTCTTGATTGTCAATTTCAATAGACGAAATTAAAGTTGTTTCAATGTCCGAAGCAGTGATAGTCAATATATTTCCTTCAGTTTTGAAAAGGAAATTATCTAAAATCGGCAAGGTGTTTTTCGAAGAAATAACTCGATTTAAAATTTGCAAATGACTCAATAGTCCTGTGCTTGATACTGTGAATTTCATATTATTGTGTGTTTAATTTCCAAAACGATTAAATACAAAGATACAAACAAAAATGAAATATAAAAGTCATTTTTCGCCGAATGGTTCAAAAAGTTTTCAACAATCGACTATGCTTTGTTATTGGTGTGCTTGAAACCAAGATTATCAGCCCATTTTTCGCAGAAAAGACTAAAGTAGGATATGCGATGTTTCTTTCGGTATGCGTCAAAATAGGGCAGAGTAGCCCAAAAGAAAGATGGCACGGCAATCACAATAATATACAGTGGTCCAAGCATCAAAGACTGAATGCAATGTCCGTATTCGTGGGTAAGTATTCGCTTTAGTACATTGGTTGGGTTGCTACAATAACTGAAATCGCTGACAAAGATGAATAGTCCGAGCGAAACACTATAAGTTTTGTGCCAATGTGTTACGATTGCTCCACCATATCTACTATGTGGATATTTCTTGAACCAAAAAAAAAGTATTGCGCCAAGTAGTGTTTGCAAGCATCCCCAAGTGCATTGCAGAACGCAAAAACAAAAAGGAGAAAATTGTAATCGAGATATTTTGCAATTCATAACTATCTCGAGTATTTTCTTTTTCTCAACCAAGTGTAAACGCCAGCAAAAATGAGCAATAAAGCGATTGGTAAAACGACATTCAGCAATTTTATGTTGTTCTTGTTTTTCTCGACTTTTGTCTTGTCGAGCATTCGCAATTTTAATTCTCTGTTTCTCAACGAGAACCAACCTTCGTCATCTGCCAAATAGAGTACAGCGTTTGTTAAGAAATCGCGGTTTCCAAATACTTGTCCTGTGTAAGTGTCGAAACCGAGCGGTGTGGGACGTACATTGCCCTTCGTGCCAATTATTCCGTTGCGAATAATGTCGCCATCAGCCACCACAATCATTCGTGTTGGTACACTTTCGGCGCGTTGTTCTTCTTTTGATGTGATATTTTGAGGTTTCATTCGGTTTTTGAATACCGAAGGGAATTTTCCTTCCAATGCAACGGCAATCGGAATGTTGTTTTCTGTAAGTCCAAGTTCTTCCATTGGAGTTCCCAAAATATCAAGGTTGATATTAAGTGGTGCTTGCAAGGCGCGAGAGTAATTTGACGTCGTCAGCAAAATGCTACGTTGAATGTCGTGATTTGCTCCAACAAAATCTACGCTCGACGCAAAATCCGATTTCACGAGGTTTAGGTTTTTTGAAATTGGGTGAGCAAAAGTTGGTTGCAAAAGTGGCGAGAAATACCACGACATTGGTTGGTACTCGTCAATCGACGACTCGCTATTGCTACTGGTTTGCGATACGGGAATCAGCATACACTGTGCGTCTTCTATCAGTGTGGAATTGATGCGCACACCATAACGGAAAAGTTGGTCGTTGAGGTTTACGTCGTTTGGTAGTGCAGGCGACATATTGTACGCCGAAATAGTGTCCATCGATATTTTTACACCGTCAATAAGCCAAAGCACACGACCACCATTCATAATGTATTGGTCTATAATGTATTTGTCGCTTTCGGTGAATTTCTTTTCGGGTGCGGCAATGATTACCACTTTGTAAGGATTCAAAATGTTTGCGTCGTCGCCCAAAACGCCACGGTCAATCTGAAAATATTTGCTTAAAGTTTGTGTGATGTCGTAGGTGTAGATTTCAGGCAATTCGTCGTGTCCTTCCAGAAATGCGATTTTTTGAATTTCTCTTTGCGTAAGTGTGCGTATGGCGTCGGTCAGTTCAAACTCGAGGCTTTCGATAGAAATATTCAAATTTTCGTAACCATTTTTGCCGGGCACTTTTTTCAATAAATTTACTGCCAAAGTGTCTTTCCCATTTACAATTCTCGCCCAAGGGAAAATGATTTTTTTGATGGTTTTTCCGTCGCTATCTTTTTCGTTCACTTCTATTGGGAAATAACCTTTTTCGTAAAGTTTTTGATAATTTTCGTTACGTTTTTCTTCGCTATCGGCTTCCGATGGGTCTTCAAAATGGTACGAAATTTTCTTTCTCCCATAAATTTTGAACTCATCGAGCATTTCTTCGGTCGATTTTTTTAGACGCAAAAATCCCGAATTTAGTTCGCCATCAAGGTAAATGGTAAACTCTAAATTTCCGTCCATATTTCGCAATAGGTTTTTGGTTTGTGGCGAAATGCTGTACTTTTTTTCTGATGTCAAATCCCATCGGTAAAAAAGAAACGAGCCGACAATGTTTACAAAAATTATTGCCACTGCAAAAATGGCGATATAGATGATTTTTTTTGATTTCATACAAATCAAAATAATGGTAAGTTATGCGTTTCCGCCCGTAAAACCGATTATTGGCATCGGGTTGTTTTTGTCATTTTTTGATATGCCGTGTGTAGCATCGTATTTGCTTAAATTGTCTTGCAAGGCAGCCAATAGTCTGCGAGTATTTTCGGGCGTCATAATAATGCGTGCTTTCACTTGTCCTTTCGGTATGCCTGGCATCATTCTAATAAAATCGAGCACAAATTCCGAGTCGGAATGCGCTATTACAGCCATATTTGCATAAATTCCATCGGCTACATCTTCTTTGATGTCTATGTTCAGTTGTTTTTCTTCGCTCATTTTTGTATGTTTTTTTTGAATTCATTTCTACAAAGGTATATAAAATATGTAAAATTTGAAAAAATAAATATTTGCACATTTTTTTGATTTTGTGTAAAAATGCAGTAATTTTGTCGCTCGGTAGAATTGAAAAATTATGATAAAAGAAAATTTTATAGAACTTTTTCAAAAGAGTTTCGTTACTAACTGGGATTTTCCCGCTTATACTGATTATGGTACGAGTGTGAATTTTTCTTATGCTCAATTGGCTGCAGAAGTTGCAAAAAAACATATCCTATTCGAAAAGTTGGGAATAAAAAAAGGCGACAAAATTGCACTGATTGGCACAAATTCTTCCGAGTGGGCAATAACCTATGTGGCAACTGTAACTTATGGCGCCGTAATTGTTCCGATTCTCCCAGATTTCAATCCAAATGATGTTCATCAAATTGTAAATCATTCCGATTCAAAAATTTTGTTCTCTACCAAAAGAATATGGGATACATTGCAAGAAGAGAAACTGCATAATATTTTGGCGGTTTATTCTTTGAATGACAAGAATTTACTTTATGCTGTCGATAATGCAACTTCTATCTCTCGTGATGAAATTGAAAAGCTTTTTGCCGAGAAATATGCAAACGGATTTTCGAAAGATGATGTAGTTTATGCAAAAGTTGACAATTCAGAACTTGTTTCAATAAACTATACTTCTGGTACAACAGGCTTCAGCAAAGGTGTGATGATGAGTGCCAATAATTTGGCAGGAAATGTGGCATTTGGAATTGGTACACGTTTTTTGCGTCAAGGCGAAAATGTGCTGAGTTTCTTGCCACTATCTCATGCGTATGGTTGTGCGTTCGAGTTTCTTACAGCCACAGTTTGTGGTAGCCATGTGTATTTTTTTGGAAAAATTCCTGCTCCAAAATTACTCATCAAAGCATTGCAAGATGTTAAGCCTGTACTGATTGTTTCTGTACCTCTTATATTTGAAAAAATTTATAGAAACAACATCAAACCGCAATTGGAAACTACCAAGATGCGTTTTGCGTTGAATATTCCATTTTTGCGCACAAAAATATACAACGAAATTTGCGAAAAACTGATTGCTACGCTTGGCGGAAATTTCAGAGAAGTAATTATTGGTGGCGCTGCGCTGAATAAGGAAGTAGAAGAATTTCTTATGAAAATTAAATTTCCATTTACTGTAGGTTATGGAATGACAGAATGCGGTCCGCTTATTGCGTACAGCCGATGGCAAGATTATAAGTCAGGTTCGTCTGGAAAAGTGCTTGATACGATGGAAGTGAAAATTTTGTCGAACGACCCACAAAACGAAGTTGGCGAAATACTTACGCGTGGCGAAAATGTGATGATGGGATATTATAAGAACGACGACAAAACGAGTGAAGTGATTGACGAAGATGGTTGGCTTCATACGGGCGACCTTGGTGTGCTTTCTGCCGATGGCGATGTGTATATTCGTGGCAGAAACAAATCGATGATACTTGGTGCAAATGGTCAAAATATCTATCCGGAAGAGATAGAGGCAAAATTGAATAATATGCCATACGTAATGGAAAGTTTGGTGGTAGAACACGATGGTAAACTTTTTGCGCTTGTCTATCCCGAGGCTGATGAAACAATGAATGAGGACAATTTGAAATTGATTATGGATGAGAATCTTAAGAATCTAAATCAAATTGTAGCGCCATACGAAAAGGTGTCTCAAATAAGAATTTATCCTCACGAGTTCGAGAAGACTCCTAAAAAGAGTATCAAGCGTTATTTGTATAATAAAGTGCTTGATTGATAGGTTGTTGAATAAAAAATAAAAGTTTTTGAAAAAAAACATTTATTTTGTGAACAATGTAAAAAAAACCTATTATCTTTGCAGTGATTTTAGAAAAGAGTTAATGTTAATTGTTTAATTATTAAAAACTAAGTAAAAATGAAAAAGTTAATGTTGTTTTTCGCTGTTGCAACTGCTGTGTCTTTTGCATCTTGTGGTTCAAAACAAGCTGAAGCTACTGAAGAAGTAATCGATTCTGCTGCTGTTGTTGCTGAAGAAGTAATTGATTCTGCTGCTATCGTTGCTGATTCTGTTGTTGCAGAAGTTGTTGATTCAGCTGTTGCTGTAGTTGCTGAATAATTCAGTAAAAACAGACAAAAAAAATAGGTCGCTTTTTAGCGACCTATTTTTTTATGCCCACTTTTATGGTGGTTGCAGTCTAATCAAAGTCAAACAATGAAGGTTCATTAGTTGGCATAAATTTCTTGAATGAAATAGGCAAACAGGTGTTCTCTAAACTTTTTTGTGAAAATAAAAATCTGCCATCACAAATAAATCCCAGTTCATACCAATTTACTTGATTTAGTTCTTTGCATACTTCTTCGATGTCTATTTTTTGATTTTTTGGGAAAATGGCTAAAATAGAACCATCATAATTTTTACATTCGTGTGTAAAAAACGGAGTTTTATTTCTTGTCTTGGCATTTACATATATTCTTTTTTCGTTTGAGATATAATGATTTCTTCCCCATTGCCACCAATTGCTTTCATCAAACTTTTTGATACCTCTGTTTAGTAATTCTTCTTTATGACCAAACAAGAATTCGTTTGTTGTGTTGTAAATCATACGTTTTGTATTTCCTGTCTTGGCAGTAAATGAGCAAACAAAATCAGTATTACCAAATTCTTCATTTGTGAAGATATTATCAGCACCACTGACAGCTCCTACTTTTACAAAAAATAAATTTTTGAAACGTAAAGGGTATGAGTTGTCGGTAAACATAAGTTGCCCATTGCTGCAGATAAATTCTTTTGTTATATTTGTTTTTCTACTAAAATTGTTTTTCTCAAAACGGAAAATAACACAATTGGGGTTGAAACCTTTGAAAATTCGCTGGTCACCTAAGTCTATTAAATCTGTAATTGTACCGTTCTCGTATATAAATTGATTTAATTTTATGCTTGATGTTGCTTTGAAAAAATCTCTCGGAGTGATAAATATCAGTTCTCCATGTTCGGTTAAATGATAGATACACTTTTCGATAAAAAACAAGTAAAGATTGCTTCGCTCATCAAATAATCTTGATCTTAGTTTCTTTTTCGTGCTTACTTCAATATCTTGATAACGTACGTACGGAGGATTCCCGATTATTGTATCAAATTTTTCTGAAATTGGATAATCAAAGAAATCCATATTTAAGGCATTGTTTGGACAATGAATTTTGTCATATTCTATGCCTACGCAATTTGGGATTTCATTGAAAAATGCGCCGTCGCCACAAGAAGGCTCTAAAATGCGACCATCGTTTTTTCTCAAAGTGAGCATTTCTGCAACAATACTTTGTGGGGTAAATACTTGCCCTAAATTTTCAACATTATACATATTCAGGGAAGTATTTTTTGAAATTGAAATAAATGTCAGAACGAAGTTTAATAGACTCGCCCAAAGTTCCTAAAATTAACTTCGCTGCATCAAAAAAATCTCTATGATAAACTTCTCTATTACAATTCCATTTACATTGAAAAGGAAGATTGTTGCCATTTGGAGTTAGTGTTTTTATTCCTTTTAGGGTAGTGCAGAAAACATCAGAAAAATCTTGTTTATTTACAATTAAGAAAAAATAATCTTTGTCTTTTTTGTGCCCAAAGTTTTCTGCCAATTTTTGAAAATAAGGCAACCATGAAATTTCATTACCGAACGAAGGTTTTATGCCTGTTAATGCATAAAATATACCTAACTTGCAATTAAGATTATCTGCATGAGTGGTGTCGGTAACTTTTATGTTTATTGGAATAAATTCCTTTGTTTTGGTATTCTCAATTACCAAGTCGTACCATTCTCTTGCATTTGGTCGACTAAGGGAATATCCATTTTCAAAATTGTAACTACTTTCTAAAAAATTGAGAATTTCATCTTCATTTATAGCGGAGTTTATTCTTCCGTCTTGTGTTGTTTTAGAAAGCGAAAGTTCTTTGCTATTAGAAAGAAACTCGCAAATGTTGGATAAAATTTTGGGGACTGCGTTTTCCATTTTGATTGATAGCTTTGCGCATTACTATCAATCCGACGAGAACGCAAAAAAGAAAGGTGTGAAGTTTCTTATTGCGTTACCAAGGCAACCCTGCAAGGAAACCTTCGCCCTCAAATAAGACACTCACACCAATCGGTGTAAGCATCACTATTAAATTAAGGGCGAAAGAAGTACCTATACAAGATATTCTTTCATTTATTATTTCTGTGTTTTATTTCCGTAAAAGTTTGCAGGGTTTTCGGTAAACGCGAAATAATAGCTAATGCAAATTTATAATATGTATATTAGTTCAAATTTTCTGTTTCTTGTTGTTTTCTTCTAAAAATTCTTCATATAGTGCGACATTTCCCAAATGCCAGAATTTAGTTTCTTCATTTTCTAATTTATAGTACGTTTCGGAACAATAAAAATCGTGTAAGGCTTGCATCGAAGAAATGTGTTTTTCTTCGGCAATCAATTGTGCCACAGCAGAGATTTTGCCAGGTAAAAGTAGAAACAAATTTCCATTTGTAATAGTTGGGATAGTCATGATTTTATCAATTTTGCTTCTATAAAAGTTAAACTTTGCAAAGCCTTTTGCGTATGAAATAAAATTTGATCTACCAAATCGTATGTTTTTAGTTGCAAAATGAGTGTCGGTTTGTCAATGAAACCTTGCTCGTACAACGAAAAGCATGCATAAACACGGTCATTAGCAACGGGTCCCAAAACGACATCATATTCGTGAGAAAATCCTTTTTGCGTTCTGTTTTTCATCACGAAATCAATCCATTGTTCGTTTGGTTTTTCAAAAATATTTTTTTTCAAAATAAAGTTTTCGTCCCAATTGTATATGTTCACGTATCCAATATTTGATGTTTGAGTAAGCTTTCTGCGCACCCAACTTTCGGCTTGCTCAAAACTTGTGGTTGTATAAAAACCTGCACCAAAATCAAGTGTGCGATTAGGTGGTAGTATTTGTGGTTTTTCTACAATGTTGGTACTTCCGTGATATATTATCATTGTTGGTTGTTGATTAAATTATCTATTTCTTCCATCAACCATTGCGCGCTTTGAGTGTGCAATATCTCGTAATTTTTGCTAAGGTAAGAGATAATATCGTATTTTTCAAAAAGTTCGAGCGTGTTTTTCCCATCAAGGTGTTTGTGCACTTTGTATTGTTCTATACAAAACGAAACAAAAAATAATATTTCACTTTCATTGTTCTTCATTGTTGTTTTTTAGAACTTGTATTTCAAAATTTTCCCACTTTGTGCAGGCAAACTAACCTGAATGTGGCGCGTGAAATTTTCTTCTTTGCTGTTTTTGTCGAGCAAATTAACGGTTTTTCCCTTTTGCGCAGTTTCTATGTGTAAGAAATCAAGCACTTCGTCGGTAATATCTACAATGATTTCTGCTTCTTTATTGTTAAAATTGGCAACAACCATAATTACTTCTTTGCCAGCGCAACGCAAAAATGCGTATTGATGTGCACTGTCGAAAAATGGATTTTCGTAGTTTAGCCACATCAAATCGTAAAAAACGCCTTCGCGTAATGCCTTTTCGCTATTAAGCAGTGGTATCAGTGTAGTGTAGAACTTGCGAATTTCTTTTTCGCTTTCGGTGAGTAGTTTTTCGTTGAAGTTGCCATTGTTTATCCATCGTGTAACGCAATCTACATTCCAATAGTCGAAAATGGTGGTGCGTCCGTCCAAACCACTGAAACCTTCTTTATTCATTCCCGCTTCTCCGAGTTCTTGCCCGAAGTAGAGTAGAAACGGATTTTTATTCATTGTGGCTGATACGATATTTGCTGCAAAACCCGCTTTTGCATTTTGTGCGAAAAAGTCTGAGGCAATACGTTGCTCGTCGTGGTTTTCAAGGAAATTGAGCATTCGTTCTTGTATGCCTTCATTGCTTTTCCAACAATTACTGATGTTGCTTGTCGGCGTTTCGCCTCGTGTAGCAGCACGCAGTGTATCGTAAAGTCCTACTTTGTCATATAAGTAGTCAAAATTGCCGTAATCCAAGAAGTTGCGATAAATGTTTGGATTGTAATTTTCTGCAATAAAAATAATTTTTGGGAATGCTTTTTTTACTTCGGCAATTGCCCAATGCCAAAATTCCACAGGAACCATTTCTGCCATATCGCAACGAAATCCATCTACGCCTTTGGCTGCCCAAAAGAGCAAAATGTTGCACATTTTTTGCCAAGTGTCAGGAATTGGGTCGAAACAACGTTCGCCAGTGAAATAATTTATGCCATAATTTAGTTTTACGGTTTCGTACCAATCGTTGATGCTTGGGTGTGCGTGAAAACAATCGTTGCCTGTTGCTTTTGCTGGCATTTCGAGATAATCGCCTTGTTGCTCATCGTGCAAACTGAACTGTGGAGCAAATGCTTCATTTTGAATGTAATAAAAATTATTGTGTGGAGCAAAACCTAAGTTTTGATTGTCAGTTTCGCCAAGGTCGTTGGTGCGTTTGTAGCGACTATCAGAATAATATTCGCGCGCCACGTGGTTTGGTACAAAATCTATGATAACTTTCAAATCTGCGGCGTGCGAACGCTCAAGCAAATCTTCGAATTCGCTCATTCTTTTCTTTACGTTTTCTGCCAAGTCGGGCGAAACATCATAGTAGTCTTTCACTGCGTATGGCGAGCCTGCTTTCCCTTTTACTACTGCAGGGTGGTTGCGCTTGATGCCGTACGCTGTATAGTCGGTTTGTGTGGCGTGTTCTAATATACCAGTGTACCAAATGTGGGTGAATCCCATCTTTTTTATCTCGGTGAGTGCTTTTTCGGTGAAAGCGTTAAATTTTCCGCAACCATTTTCTTCTATTGTGCCGTTTTCTATATTGGCATTTTTCTTGTTTCCAAAAAGTCGTGTAAACACTTGGTATATAACTACTTTTTCGCTCATTGTTAGATTCGTTGATTTTTATAATTTGTTATTTGAACAACTCGCCCAATTTTTTTTTTGTTTATTCAACATATAGCACAAGCCCTTTCAAGTATTCGCCTTCTGGGTGATAAATGTTGATAGGGTGGTCGGCTGGTTGCGAAAGTTGATGCAAAATGCGCACATTTCTTTTTGACTGTGCTGCGGCACTGAAAACTGCCAAACGAAATTGCTCTTTGTTCACTGCTTGCGAACAAGAGAAAGTGAAAAGTATTCCGCCTGGTTTTATTTGTTCAAAGGCTTTTGCATTCAGTTTTTTGTATCCTTGCAAAGCATTGCGCAACACGTCTTTGTGTTTGGCAAATGCAGGTGGGTCAAGAATTATTAAGTCGTATTTGTCTTGTATATCGTCTAAAAACTTAAAGGCATCGGTTGTATAGGAATGATGTCTTGGGTCGTTGCCAAAATTCATTGCAATGTTTTGGTTTACAATGTCTATCGCCTTACCAGAACTATCGACAGAATCTACACTGACTGCACCACCGCGCATTGCGTAACAAGAAAAACCGCCCGTGTAGCAAAACATATTCAATACAGATTTTCCTTTGGAATATTTTTCGAGCAGACTGCGATTTTCGCGTTGGTCAATAAAAAATCCTGTTTTTTGTCCTTTTTCCCAATCTATTACGAATTTCAGACCATTTTCTATTGCTACATTGCTGTTGTTTTTGCCAAAGAGATATTCGTTTCCGTTTTCTATTCCTGCTTTGTAGGGCAATGTAGTTTCCGATTTGTAGTAGATTGTTTTTATGCTGTCGCCAAGCACTTTGCGTATTGCTTCTGCAATTTCCTTACGCATATAGTGTATGCCTGCAGAGTGCGCTTGCATAATGGCGGTGCCATCATATATGTCAACAATGAGTCCTGGAATGGCATCGCCTTCGCCGTGAATAAGGCGAAAAGTATTGTTGTCATCGCGAAGCAATCCTAACGATTGACGAACTTCGTAGGCCTTTCGTATGCGGTTTTCCCAATAGTTTTTATCAATATTTGCGTCTTCAAAAGACAAAATTCTGACAGCGATGCTACTGTTTTGAAAATGTCCGACGCCCATATAATTGTGTTGCGAATCGAAGACTTGCACAAGGTCGCCTTCTTCGACTTTGCCTTTTATTTTTTTGATAGCACCAGAAAAAACCCAAGGATGAAATCTTTTCAGACTTTCTTCTTTGCCTTCTTTTAGAATAATTTCAGTCATAGACAGAAAATGAGAGACGAGAATCAAGAAAATAGGAGCAAGAGACGATTTTGTCGTTTCTCGCTCCTTGTTTTTTGTTTACTGTTAAATGTTTAGTGATTTTATAACGGCTTCTACTTTTTGCTCGGCAGCTTTGCTTGCTTTTTCGTAGTCGCTCGCTTGTTTCATTTCGCCTTTCACTTCGATGTAGAACTTAATTTTTGGTTCGGTTCCCGAAGGACGTACCGAAACTTTCGTGCCATCTGCAGTGAAATATTGAAGCACATTCGATGTGTCTGGCATTTTCAAATCGCTTTCTTTGCCGTTTGCAACTTGTTTTAACGTTTTGAAGTCCTTGGCAATTGTTACTGGCGAACCTGCAATTTCTTTTGGTGGGTTTTGACGGAAATTTTCCATCATTGCTTTGATTTCTTCTGCACCACTTTTACCAGGTTTGGTTATGCTTACGGCTTTTTCCATTTGGAATCCGTAGTCCATATAAATTTGCATAAGCAATTGATAAAGAGACATTCCGTTGTCTTTTGCCCAAGCGGCAATTTCGCTGATAAGGCAGATTGATGCGGGAGAATCTTTGTCTCGAACTTTGTCGTATGGCAAGAAACCGAAAGATTCTTCGCCACCGCCGATGTATTTTTCTTTTCCTTCGAGTTCACGAATACGATATGCAATCCATTTGAAACCAGTAAATTCGTCGTAAAGTTTAATGTTGTTTTTATCTGCTATTTCTCTGATAAGTTCTGATGTTACAATAGTTTTCACCAAGAATTCGTTGCCTTTTAGTTTGCCCAATTTTTTCATATTGGTGATGATGTAGTAGCAGAACATCATACAAGTTTGGTTGCCGTTGATGATAACCCATTTGCCCTTGTCGTCGCGACAAACAATTGCCAAGCGGTCGGCATCGGGGTCTGAAGCAATTACGAGGTCGGCATTCACTTTTGTACCGAGACTCATACCCATTGTCATTGCTTCGGAGTTTTCTGGGTTTGGCGATTTTACTGTCGAGAAATTGCCATCAATTACCATTTGTTCTGGTACTACGTGTATGTTTTGGAATCCCCAAGAACGCAAGCAAAGAGGAATTATAACACGTCCTGTGCCGTGCAGTGGCGAGTAAACGATGTTCAAATCTTTCTGGCGAAGAATAACGTCTTGGTCAACCATTGCTTCTTTAACAGCCATCATATAATCGTAATCCATTTCGCCACCAATGATTTCAATTAAATCTTTGTTTGGTTCAAATTTTACGTCTTCAACTTTTACTTTGTTCACTTCGTCGATAATGCCTGTGTCGTGTGGAGCAAGTACTTGTGCACCGTCTTCCCAATATGCTTTGTATCCGTTGTATTCTTTAGGGTTGTGGCTTGCGGTGATATTTACACCCGCTTGGCAGCCAAGTTGACGTATGGCGAAAGAAATTTCTGGTGTTGGTCGTAAACTTTCAAACAAATACACTTTGATGCCATTTGCAGAGAAAATATTTGCTACAGTTTCGGCAAACAAGCGACTGTTGTTTCGGCAATCGTGACCGACAACTACGCTACATTTTTTGCCTTTAAATGCTTTGTTTATATAGTTGGCAAACCCTTGAGTTGCCATACCTACCACGTATTTGTTCATACGGTTGGTTCCTGCGCCCATTGTGCCACGCAAACCACCAGTACCAAATTCAAGCGTTCTGTAAAATGCGTCAATAAGTTCTGTTTTATCTGCATTTTGCATCATTCGCTTTACTTCTTTCTTTGTCTCTTCGTCGAAATTGCCATTTAGCCATACGTTGGCAACTTTTTCGACTTCGGCAAGTAATTCTTTGTTTTCCATATAGTTATTAGTTTTAATTTGTCAATTTTAGTTTGTATTTTCAAATGTAATGAAAATAAATGAAAAAAAAGCAATTGTTCTGTTAAAATTAGTGAGCACAACAAAAAAGCCATCTGAAAAAATTCAAATGGCTTTTTATCGTAGTATGTATTTCTAAAAATTAGAACCAGCGTACATAGCAGAAATCTTGTTTGTGTGGAAGATCTGCGTTTTTAGGCAAAATACGGAATGCGTATTTGTATTGTCCTGCAACATCGCAAGAATCTTCGAGAGAGAAGGTAAGTTTTGAACCTTCTGTTTTGTCAAGTTTCCAAGGAATAATGTTGTTTAATGTCGTTTTACCTTGTTCGTCGGTAGTGGTTACTACAGACTCAACAGAAATAGAATCGGCAGGCATATTCTTGGCATCAATAACAACTTGAAGACTTATTAACTCGCTGATTTTGTTAGAAGTTGGAATTTTGTTTTCAAAAGAAACAATTTCAATTTGCTCCCAATTTGCTGCGAAAGTTTCTTTCCAGTTAGCGATTTCAATTGCTTTTGCATAGTTGTTTGCGTTCAATTTCTTCGAACGTGCACCAAGTTTAGAATAGAAACGTTCGATATAGTCATCCAACATACGTTTTGTAGTGTAATGTGGAGTGATTTGTGCAAATGAATTTTTGATGTATTGTACCCACTCAGGAGAGAATCCTTTTGTGTTTTTAGCGTAATACAAAGGAATAATTTGGTTTTCGAGCATACTGTAGATAGTAGCGGCATCCAATTGGTCTTGGTAACCTTGGTCTGCGTATGTACGTTTTTCAGTCAATGCCCAACCTGCTTCTTTGCGGTAACCTTCGTACCACCATCCATCAAGCACAGAGAAGTTCAATGTACCATTCATCAATGCTTTTTCGCCAGAAGTACCAGATGCTTCGAGTGGACGAGTAGGAGTGTTCAACCAAATATCCACACCAGAAATCAATCGTTTTGCCAATTTCATATCGTAGTTTTCCAAGAAAAGAACTTTACCTACAAACTGTGGCATACGAGAAATTTCGATGATACGTTTGATAAGACCTTTACCACCACCATCTGCTGGGTGTGCTTTACCAGTGAAGATGAATTGAATTGGGCGATCTGGGTTGTTGACGATTTTTTCCAAACGAGCCAAATCTGTAAACAAAAGGTGTGCACGTTTGTATGTTGCAAAACGACGTCCGAAACCGATTGTCAAAGCATTAGGGTTGATTTTTTCAAGAATAGAAACTACTTGAGCAGGATTTCCTTGATTCTTCAACCAATTTTCTTTGAAATTGATGCGGATATAATCAATCAATTTATTTTTCAATTGAGATTTGATTGCCCAAATTTTTTCGTCGGTAACTTTGTAGATGTCTTCCCAAATTTTTTCGTTAGATTGGTCTGACATAAATTTGGCATCGAAAGATTTTTTGTAAAGTTCTTTCCACTCGCTTGCAGCCCAAGTTGGCATATGAACACCATTTGTTACATAACCTACGTGAGATTCTTCAGCGAAAAGTCCTTGCCAAATACCTTGGAACATATTTTGTGATACTTTTCCGTGCAACCAGCTAACGCCGTTCACTTCTTGAGACATATTACAAGCGAAAACACTCATTGAGAATTTTTCTTGTTTGTTTCCTGGTATATAACGTCCAAGATCCATCAATTCGTCCCAAGAAATTTGCATTTGTGCAGGATATTTGTTCATATATTTGTAGAACAAACCTTCGTCGAAACTATCGTGACCAGCAGGAACTGGCGTGTGAGTAGTGTAAAGCGAAGAAGCACGAATCACTTCTTTTGCTTGGTTGAATGTCAATTTTGTAGAAGCCATCAAATCGCACATACGTTGGATATTGATGAATGCTGCGTGACCTTCGTTGCAGTGATAAACATCTTTTTTGATTCCTAATTTGTTCAAAGCCAAAATACCACCGATACCCAACATAATTTCTTGTTTGATACGGTTTTCCCAGTCGCCACCATAAAGTTGGTGAGTGATGAAACGGTCGGCTTCGCTATTGCGTTCGTTTTCGGTATCGAGCAAATAAAGAGCGATACGACCAACGGCAACTTTCCAAAGATTTGCGTAAACAATGCGATCTTCGTATGGAACTTCAACTTGCAAAGCAGAACCATCGGCATTCATAACTTGCTCGATAGGAAGCGAATGGAATTGTTGTTTGTCGTAAACTGCAATTTGGTCGCCGTCCATAGAGAGTGCTTGTGTGAAGTATCCGTAACTATAAAGGAAACCAACTGCAACCATATCTACATTGCAGTCGCTGGCTTCTTTCAAATAGTCACCAGCCAATACGCCGAGACCACCAGAATAGATTTTCAAAATGTCGGTCAAACCATATTCCATACTGAAGTATGCAACAGAAGTTTTGCTTGCATCTGGTTTTTCGTCCATATATTTTCTAAAGTCTGAGTAAACTTTTTCAAGTTTTTTCAAGAATTCAGTGTCTTTAGAAACTTCTTCCAATTTGTTGTAGGAAATTTTTTGCAAGAAAAGAACAGGGTTTTCTCCACAAGCAATGTATTTCTCGTTGTCGATAGAACGGAACAAATCTTGTGCTTCTTCATTCCAAACCCACCATAGGTTTTTCGACAATTCTAATAATTTTGTTAATCCAGCAGGAACAACAGAGCCAATGGTAACTTCGCGCCAATTTGGCTGATTTGATGAGCATGCGTTGATTCTCATAATTTGTTAATTTAATTAGTTTTTATTTTGTTTATTATTTGATAATGCAATATGATATGCCTCTTTGTAATATTGAATAAAGTTTGCCCAAAGCGCACTTTGTGCAAACTTGTTTACGCGTTTACAGGTGGCTTTAAGTTTAGTGTGGTTTAGGTGGCAAAAATTATAAACTTCGCCTTCCATTTCGCGAACCACTTCGTCGTAGTTGTTGTCGGTACGATGTGCAACCACTACACCATTTTCGATACCGAGACTTTCTGAATTTTCTTTCACCCAAAGTCCAAAACCAGACAAGTCGGTCGTTATAGTAGGTATTGAAAAAGCAGCACTTTCGAGTGGTGTATATCCCCAAGGCTCGTAATACGAAGGGAAAATTGTAAGGTCAAAACCTATAAGCAAATTGTAATAATTCAAATTGAAGACTTGGTCTTTTCCGTCGAGGTACGAAGGAACGAAGATGAATTTTACACGTTGATCGGGTTTGTTCAACTTTGGAATGGACATCAACTGATTGCTGACAGGATCTTGGTCGGGATAATAAAGTTCGTGTGTGCAAAAAGAGTCTTTAACTTTAACGTCACTATAAGGATCTTGCAATTTTTGCACTAAATCCAACCTTGGTCCCATTGCGTAACCCGGAACCATAATGAACGCTATCACTTCTTTTGGCAAATCGGTGCGCTTGTTCAGTAGTTTCATTGTGTCAATAAAGGCATTGATACCTTTATTTTTATATTCGTATCTGCCACTTGTGGCAATGAATATAGTATTGTCTGTGTCAATTTCTTCTTTCAAAATCACTTCGGCTACACTCGTGAGTTTTTTGCGTGCATCGCGACGCATCAGTCTGTAGTGCATTGTTTGCGGAATGAAATCGTTGTCGAAACCATTTGGCAATACTTTGTCAATTTTGCGTTCTAAAAGTTGTTCGCACTCCATAGCCGTGATGTCGCTCACAGTGGTGAAGCAATCTGCGTTTTGTGCAGAGGCATATTCTACCGAAAATTTTGATTGCAAATTCAGCTCTTCTGACATTTGTTTGCCGTTGAATCCTGCAAGGTGCGAGTAGAGTGGTTTTTCGTGTTCTGCAATGGAACGACCAACAGCGGTGGCGTGTGTTGTGAAAATTGTTGCCGCTTCGGGGAAATAGTGTTTCAAATAAAGTTCGCCGAAACCGGTTTGCCATTCGTTAAAATGAGCGATTATGTTTTTGTCTTCTATGTGGTGGTATCTGCAATAATGCTCAATTACCATACCAGCAGCATATCCAAAAATTGAACTATCATCGTAATCGCCATATCCGTGTAGAGAATCTACGCCAAATAATTCCCAAAATTTTCCGTAGATTTCGTTTTTCTTTTCAAAAATAGGTTTGTAGTCGATAAGAATTGCAGAAGGGTGTCCGTGTGTTGCCCAAGTGCCGATTTCTATTTTTAATCCTAAGTCATTTTTTACTGCTTTTCGCCATTCATTCAGTGCGCTACTATTTTTCGAAAAATATTGTTCCGAAGTTGAGCCTAAATTTGGTCCAATAAAAAATAAACGTCCTTTGTATTCGCTGTTAAGTACTCTTGCTCTTGATGACAATACTGTGTATATGCCACCTACTTTATTGCATACTTCCCAACTTGCTTCGAAAATATAGTCGGGGGTTAGTAACTCTTTCATTCGTGTAGTCTATCTTAAAAATATTTACAAAAATAAACTAAAGAGAATAAATGTAGTGTTAATAAAAACGCTATAATATTTAAAAGATGTTAATTTTAACATATTTTTTTATCTAATATTTTCTATTAACATTTGAGGGTTTGGTTTGTGACCTCTGAAGTTGATATACATCTGCATTGGGTTTTGTGTGTTGCCTTTTTCCAATATATTTTTGCGATAAGATTCGGCAATTTCTTTATTGAAGATGTTGCCACTATGTTTGAAATACTTAAAACAATCGGCAGACAATACGCGCGACCAAATGTAACTGTAATATGCTGCTTCGTAGCCGAATGCAAAACTATGGTTGAAGTGTGCAGTGCGATAACGTGGCGCAATCATTTCGGGCATACAAATTGTTGTCAAATAGTGTTCTTCAAGTTTTTGGATGTCGCGGTCGGTTTCTTTATTTTCTATGCAGTGCAAATTCAAGTCGATATACGTTGCAGCCAAAAGTTCAACTGTTTCAAAACCTTGGTTGAATTTCTTGCTTTTTTGAATTTGCGTGATGAGCGAGTCGGGCATTACTTCATTAGTTTTGTAATGTTTTGCGTAAAGTTTAAGCATTGCAGGTTCGGTTGCCCAGTTTTCGAGTAATTGCGATGGCATTTCCACAAAATCTGAAGGTGTATTTACACCTGACGTTGAAGGATATGTGCATTGCGAAAACAGGCTATTCATTGCGTGTCCAAACTCGTGAAACAGCGTTTCTACTTCATCAATGCTCAGTAACGATGGTTTTTCGTTTGTCGGTCGTGTGAAGTTGGCCACGTTTATCACTATCGGACGGTGGTCTGTTCCGTTTTCTTTGTATTGGCAAGAAAGTTCGTCCATCCAAGCGCCCGAGCGTTTTCCATCGCGTGGAAAATAATCTGTGTAAAGAACGCCTAATTCTTTTCCGTTGTTGTCGTAAACTGCGTACACTTTTACATCATTATTATATACTTTCACATTTTGCATTTCTTTGAAATTTACGTTCCAAAGTTTTTTTGCTAAAAGGAAAGCACCTTCTCTCACATTGTCGAGCGAGAGGTATTGCTGTATTTCTGTTTCGTCGAGGCGATATTTTGACTGACGCAGTTTTTCGGCATAATACCACCAGTCCCACGCTTGTAGTTCAAAGTCGTTACCTTCGTCATCAATAATCTCTTGCAAATCTTTTGCTTCGGAAATGGCTTTTTTTCGTGCAACGCGCCAAATTTCGTCAAGTAGGGCATAGACGTTTTGCGTGTTTTCTGCCATATTGTTGTCGAGTACAAAGTCTGCGTATGTGTTGTAACCTAACAGTTTGGCTTTGTCGATACGCAAATTCAAAATGTTATTTACGATTGTTTTGTTTTTGCTTGTGCCTCGGTTGTAATATGCTTCATAAAGTTTTTTTCGTAAATCTCGGTTCTTGGCGTATTGCATAAAAGGAATGAAACTTGATTTTTGCATTGTGAAAACCCATTTTCCTTTCATTCCTGCTTTTTCGGCATCGGCGGCAGCCAAATCAATGATGTTTTGAGGGATGCCGTCTAAATCTGTTTTATTTTCAATAACTAATTTATAATCATTAATTTCTGCGAGAAGATTTTTTGAAAATTGCACTTGCATAAAACTGATTTGTTTCTCAATTTCAGCCAATTGTTTTTTTTGCTCAGCATTGAGTGCCGCACCATTTCTGACGAAGTTTTTGTAATATTTTTCCAATAAATATTGTTGTTCATCGGTCAGTGTTGTGTCTTTTTTGTTACGAATTACTTCTATGCGATGAAATAATTTGTCGTTTGTGTAAATTTCAGATTCGTGTTCGGTTATTTTTGGGAGCAGAATTTCCGCCACACTGTCGAGTTGGTCATTCGTATCTGCAAAATAAAGTGTGTTGAATATTCTCACTGTGCGGTCGAGTGTTTTTCCGCTAAACTCGATTGCTTCAATAGTATTTTCGAAAGTTGGCAACGCTTTATTTTCGGCAATTTTTGCAATCTCTTCGTTGTGTAACTGAATGAGTTTTTGAACTGATGGCAAAAAGACTTCGGGTTGAATGTTCGTAAAATCGGGTAAATCGTCGTACGAGAATTGCGACAAATCAACATCCACAGGCGTTTCTGTGTTTTGTTGTTGCTTTGAAGTGCAAGAAAGCATAATTGCAAAAGTTAATAATATGTAAAATAGTTTTTTCAAAGTGTAACGCACTAAATTAAAGTGTTTTCAAAATTTGCATACGGTCTTTTTCCAATTGCTCTGCCAATTGTTGCAAAGAATCGAATTTTTGTTCTTCGCGTACAAATTTTTGTGGGAAAATATTCAGTTTTTTACCATAAATGTCGCCTGCGAAATCGAAAATGTTGCATTCTACCGAAATGTCAGATTGCTTGTCGTCAATGGTTGGTCGGTATCCGATGTTTAGCATTCCGTTGTATTCTTTTCCGTCGAGCAAAATAACTGCTGAATAAACGCCGTTTTTAGGCAATATTTTTAACGGTTCTTCCATTTGCAAATTTGCAGTAGGGAACGAAATTTTTCTGCCAATTTTATTGCCTTCTGCCACAGTTCCGTCTAAAACAAAACGATGTCCCAACATTTCGTTTGCGTTTTCAATGTCGCCTTCGTTTAAAAATTTTCTAATTGCCGACGACGAAACTAATTTCTCGTTTTCAGAAAAAGGTTCTACTTTTTTGATAGCAATTCCCAATTCGGCGCAATGTGCGCTGTATTGATTGAAAGAGTCTTCGCGGTAGCGACCGAAACGATGGTCGTGTCCCACTACAAGCGATGTGGTGTTTATTTGCGATTTCATCACTTCTTTCAGAAAATCTTTGGCAGAAAATTGCGACAAAGTTTTGGTGAAAGGCAATACGATGCAATAATCGCAGTCGAATTTTGAGAGCAACGAAATTTTTTCGTCGAAACTTGTGAGCAGTTTTGGCTGAAAGTCTTGTTGCAACACAATGCGTGGATGTTGGTCGAAAGTTACTATCGCACTTTTTTTGTTTTCGGCGTGCGCTTGTTCTATCATTTTTTTTATCAAAAAAGAGTGTCCAAGATGAACGCCATCGAAAAATCCCATTGTCGCCACATTCGCTTCTGGACGAAATGCTTTTATATTGTTGATAATTATCATATTTGTGTTGTTTAAAGTCAAAAGTCTCGTATCTTGTCTCTCGCTTCTATATTCTCGCTTCTCATTTGTCCAAACTTTGAATAATTGGTTTCAAATCTTCGCCAGATTGGTACAAATGCGTGTTGAAATTCCATTTCATCGAGGCGTTTAGGTTTTTCTCGGAATCGTCGATAAACAATGTTTCGATTGCAAAAATTTGTGCTTCGTTTATCACTTCTTCATAGATATCGTCTTCGGGTTTTGCCATTCCTAATTCGTGCGAAAGAAAGCAGTGTTCGAAATAGTCGCTCAACTGATGACCATTTTTCTCGAATTGCGTGCGTCGTATCCAGTCGAAATGAATTTCGTTTGTGTTGCTCAAAAGAAAAGTGCGATATTTATGACGAATCTCGAGCAATAAATCCAATTTTTCTTGTGGTATTTCAAGCAAAATGGAAAGCCAAGCATCGTCTATTTGCTCGTCGGTAAGAGAATCGTTATTCGCCAAACGGCGTATTTCGTTGCGAAACTCGGCAGGCGAAACATTGCCGTGTTCCAATTGCGAAAAAATGCCTTGCGTATGTGTGGAATTAACTAATTCTTCGACATTCTTTACGCCCAAATCGCGAAATTTTTGCAAACAACGGTTTGTGTCCAAATTGATGAGTACACCACCAAGGTCGAAAACGATATTTTTAATGCCTTTTTCCATTTCTTTAAGAATAGTACAAAAGTATTCAATTATTTAATTTATTGGTCATTCCCCTTTGAATAGTGTTTTTATCACGTCTTCAACTTTGCGTGCTTGTACGACTTCTATTTTCGATTTGCCGAAATCAATGTTTTTTGAGTTGAATTGTGGAATGATAATTTTCTTGAAACCGAGTTTTTCGGCTTCAGCAATGCGTTGCTCAATGCGTGTTACGGGACGAATTTCGCCCGAAAGTCCCACTTCGCCAGCCATACAAATTCCTGCGTCAATCGGAGCATCAAGATTTGATGAACAAATGGCGCCAATCACTGCCAAATCTATGGCTGGGTCGTTTACCCGAATGCCTCCAGCAATGTTTAGGAAAACGTCTTTTTGTGCCAAACGAAAACCGATTCGTTTTTCGAGTACTGCCAAAAGCATATTCAGTCGGCGACCATCAAAACCTGTGCTCGAACGTTGTGGAGTGCCATAAACAGCACTACTTACCAGCGACTGAACCTCTATCAAAAACGGACGAACGCCCTCTATGGTGGCAGAAACGGCTATGCCACTCAAGCCCTCGTGGTTTTGTGTGAGCAATAGTTCCGAGGGGTTGCTCACTTCGCGCAAACCTTCTTGTCGCATTTCAAAAATTGCCAATTCGGCAGTATTTCCAAAACGATTTTTCAAACTGCGCAGTATGCGGTACATATAGTGTTGGTCGCCCTCGAACTGAAGAACAGTATCGACAATATGTTCCAAAACTTTCGGGCCTGCTATGTTTCCATCTTTATTGATGTGTCCGATAAGGAAAATTGGGGTTTGCGTTTCTTTGGCGTATTTTAGTAATGCAGTGGTACATTCGCGCACTTGTGTGATGCTTCCTGCCGTATTCTCTATCATTTCTGAAGCGATGGTTTGAATAGAATCTATCACCACCACTTGCGGTTTTACGTTTTCGATATGTGAAAAAATCTGCTCAAGTGAAGTTTCGCTCACGGTAAAACATTCGTTGTTGGTGCGTTGCAAACGATTTGCACGCAATTTTATTTGTTGCACACTTTCTTCTCCACTTACATAAAGTACACGCAAGCCTTCCATATTGAGTGCCATTTGTAAAATGAGCGTAGATTTACCAATGCCAGGGTCGCCACCTATCAGCACCAAAGAACCTGGCACCAATCCACCACCTAATACGCGATTTAGTTCGGTGTTGTGTGTGTCGATTCTGTGTTGCTCGGTTGCCACCACATCTTGTATGCGTTCGGGTGTTTGCTTGGTAGAAGTGAGCGAACTTGTTGCGTGTTTTGCAGTGCTTACAACTTCTTCTGTGCAAGTGTTCCACTCGCCACAAGACGGACATTTGCCGAACCATTTTGGGTAATCGACGCCGCAGTTTTTACAAAAAAATACAGTTTTCTGTTTTGCCATAATTGCAAAAATAAGAAAAATGTGTGAATAATAATCATTTTTATCATTAACTTTGTTGTGAGTCTGAAAGACAATCGAAAGTATATAGTTTTGTGTGTTTTGATTTTTTTTGATTTTTTTTGAGATTTTCTTTTTTTTATAAGCAAATGATTTTTGGTTTTTTAGAATTGGTAAAAAACACACGTTGGCGAGCTACTCTGTGAAGAATGGCTCGTTTTTTTGCGCTTTTGCAAAAACCATTCGCTTTTGCTGAATTGTAGAATTTTGATTACCTTTGAAATTTGAAATAAATACGTGTTATGGGTAAACTATATGATATGCTGAAGAAAGATGTGCGCTATCAAGAAGCGTTGAAAGCGTGCATCAATTGCGGAACTTGCTCTGCCATTTGTCCTGCGGCATCGTTCTATTGCTACGACCCCTTGGAGATAATGGAAATTGTGCAAAGTCAGAACGAAACACAATTGGAAGAATTGCTCAAAAGCGACAAAATATGGTATTGTGGCGAATGTCTTTCTTGTTCTACGCGTTGTCCGCGAGGAAATACGCCTGGTTTGCTTATAATGGCATTGCGTAAACTCTCGCAAGATACAGGACTTTTTGTGGAATCGGAAAAAGGTCGTCAGCAGTTGGCATTGAAACGTGCCATTGGCGACAACATAGTGCGTACGGGTTATTGCATTTATATCGACACGATGAAACCCGAACGACACCCAGAATCAGGACCAGTGTACGAATGGATTTACAATAATCGCGATGAGGTGATGAAACGAATGGGTGCTAATTACAAAGGCGACGGACCAGGACCAATGAGAAATATTCCACAAGAAACTTTGGACGAGATAAAGAAAATTTTTGACCTCTCGGGCGGAACGGAACTTTTCGAAAATATTGAAAAATATTCCGAACAAAAAGCCAAAGAAATGGGATTGCAGTTCGATGAGACAACAGACTGTGAATATTTTAACGAGATTTTTACGAAAACGACTAAAAAACATACGCTATGATAATAGAAGGAAAGCAGCGAATTTGGGCTGATTATCAGAAGGAAATTGCCGACGACCACTATTTTTATGTGCGTAGTTGTATTCGTCAGAATTTTTTTCCTGCATCGGAAGTTACATTTTGGAAAATAATTCGCGATTACGTTCATAAAGATATTTTTGAAAACGAACATCATTCAAGTTGCTCTGGAATAGGTTACCATAGCGATGTGGTGCCGTTTACTACCACGCAAGCCGTAGTGGCACGTCAGTTTGCTTTGATGACGGAAAACGGATATAAAAACCTTACATCGTCGTGTATTACGTCCTTTGGCGTTTATAGCGAAGTGCTCGAAACTTGGAAGAATTTTCCTGAAGAACTTGAACGCACACGCGATATTTTGTACAAAGCCACAAAACGTGAATTTGAAGTGCCCGAAAATGTGGCGCACACAAGCGACTTGATTTTCAAGTATCGCAATCAGATAAACGATATGGCGAAATATCGTCTTGTGAATGTTAAAACGGGCGAACCTCTTAATGGAGTGGAACATATAGGTTGCCATTATGCCAAAATGTTCCCAAGCAAGGGTGTAGGCGGTGCCGAGCATCCATACGTGCTTGCAGGAATGATAGAAAGTTGGGGAGGTAGAGTAGTTGATTATCCCGAGCGTCGTGCTTGTTGCGGATTCGGTTTCCGTCAATATTTTGTTCAAGCAAATCGTGGTTACTCGGTGGCTTGTACCAAACGAAAATTTGAATCGATGGAACCATACAAACCAGACTTTATACTTACTAATTGTCCTGGTTGCCCTTATTTCCTCGACCGTTGGCAATACGTGATAGCCGAAATGGAAGGAAAAACTTACGGCGAAAATGGTTATGGTATTCCTGTGCTCACGTACGAAGAATTGGCAGGACTTGTGCTTGGCATTGACCCTTGGGACTTGGGCTTGCAAATGCACCAAGTTTCGGTAGAACCATTGCTTGATAAAATGGGCATTTCGTACGACCCAGTAAAAAAATATTTAGGTGTAGATAATAAAAACATTGGTCAGCCAACTTGTCCAAGTGTGCTGAAAGTTTAATGATGATACTCAATGTCGAAATTCAAGCTTAAATTCTTTTTTGAAAAAATACACTTCAGATACAAACTCTCTGTACTGAACGAAAACACATTGGAGGAAACGTGGCACGTGCGTTTCTCAAAATTCCAATTGTTTTTGTATGTGTTCTTGATTTTGACGATTATTTTCCTCATCAATTTTTTCTTGATAATAAAAACACCTCTTCGCACATTTGTGCCAGGATATTTAGATATGGAAATCCGTCCGCAGTTGATGGACGAATCGTTGCGTGTAGATTCTTTGATAAAGGAAACGCAAAGTACCGACGAATATTTGTTGGTAATAAAAGATTTGGTTTCGGGCAAAGTGCAAATAAGCGACGACGACACCAAAGATAGTCTGCTCAGCAAGTCGCAAGAATATCAGTTTATAGAAAAATCAAAACGCGAAGCCGCTTTTTGCGAACAATTCGAGAACGAGGAGAAATACCGACTTTCTGTTGATAAACCCGAAGAAGAAAGTGGCACGACAATTTTTTGTTCGCCAGCAAATGGCGTTATCAGTAAATCTTTTCAAGAAAAAGGTAAAACGCATTATGGCATAGATATTCAGATTTCTGCCAACGAAAGTATTCGCAGCGTTGCCGATGGAAATATTATTTCGGCACAATACACGCTCGACGACGGATATGTGGTAATGATTCAGCACGAGAATAATTTTGTATCGATATACAAACGAAATTCAATGTTTCTAAAAAAAGTGGGCGACCACGTGAAAGGTGGCGAAGCCATTGCTATAGCAGCAAATTTATGGGAGAAAAAAGAAGGCGAGAAAATCTACCTTCATTTCGAACTATGGCGCGATGGCAAACCGCAAAACCCTGAAAACTATATTTTATTTTAGGCAATGAAAAAACAAATCAGCATATTGGGCTCTACGGGTTCGATAGGAACTCAAACACTTGACGTAATACGACAAAATCCTGATAAATTTGAAGTTTTTGCTATTACGGCAAACAATCAAGATGATTTGCTCATCAAGCAAGCACGAGAGTTTAACCCAGAGTTTGTGGTAATAGCCAACGAAGAAAAGTACGAAAAAGTGAAAAATGCGTTGGCAGACCTCCCAATGAAAGTCTATACAGGTGCGCAATCTATTGCCGATGTGGCAGGTATGCCTTCGGCTGATATTGTGGTAACTGCTATGGTGGGCTATGCTGGACTTTTGCCTACTATCAACGCCATTAAAGCAGGTAAGATAATCGCATTGGCAAACAAAGAAACACTTGTAGTGGCAGGTGAGCTTATTTGTAATTTAGTGCCAAAATATCGTGCAGGAATTATTCCTGTCGATTCCGAACATTCGGCTATTTTTCAATGCTTGGCTGGCGAAGAAAAAAGTCAGGTCGAAAAACTTATTATTACTGCTTCGGGTGGCCCTTTTCGCAATAAAACTTTAGAAGAACTTGCCTTTGTTACAAAAGCCGATGCACTGAAACATCCAAATTGGGATATGGGCGCAAAAATTACTATCGATTCTGCCAGTATGATGAACAAAGGTTTCGAGGTGATTGAGGCAAAATGGCTTTTTGGCATCGACCCTAAAAACATTGAGGTGGTCGTACATCCACAATCTATTGTGCATTCTATGGTGCAGTTTAGCGATGGTGCTATCAAAGCGCAACTTGGTATGCCCGATATGAAAGTGCCTATACAATATGCTTTGACGTATCCACAACGTACATCTTCTACTTTCCCAAGAATTGATTGGAAAACTTGTACGAAACTCGATTTTGAGCAACCAGATACTACACGTTTTAGAAATTTGGCACTTGCTTTTGGCGCTATGAAAAAAGGCGGAAATATGCCTTGTGTGCTGAATGCTGCCAACGAGGTGGTCGTTCACGCATTTTTGCACGACAAAATAAGTTTCTTAAAAATGAGCGATGTAATTGAAACTATGCTTGAAAAAGCAAGTTTCATTGCAAATCCTACGCTCGACGATTACATTGCCTGCGATGCCGAAACCCGATGCAAGGCAAAAGAACTTATTAAATAATTTTTTTTTGAGTAGATTTTGTTTTATGATTGTCCTTATTAAAGCAATACAACTAATCCTTAGTCTTTCGTTTCTTGTCATCATTCACGAGTTTGGACATTTTTGTTTTGCACGACTTTTTGGAATGCGTGTCGAGAAATTTTATTTGTTTTTCAATCCGTCTTTTTCGCTTTTCCGTTGTAAAAAGATTGACGGCAAATGGTGTTTTGCTTTTTTTGCAAGCAACGAACATCCGTTCGAAGACAATCCAGATTCTACTAATACCGAGTGGGGTATAGGTTGGTTGCCTTTTGGTGGATATTGTAAAATTTCGGGTATGATTGACGAGTCGCTCGATACGGAACATTTGAAACAAGAACCTAAACCTTGGGAATTTCGTTCAAAACCTGCGTGGCAAAGGTTTTTTGTGATGGCAGGTGGTGTAACTGTAAATTTTATCGGTGCGCTTGTCATTTATAGTGCCATAATGTATTCGTGGGGAAATGCTTATGTAGAAATGAGCGAAACGCAACTTGAATTTTCTGATACTGCAAAACAATTTGGCTTCTGCGATGGTGATAGAATTTTGGCTATTGATGGTAAAAAAACAGGAAAATTCGATGAAAATAATTTACTTTCGTTGCTCGAGGCAAAAGAAATAACTGTTATACGCAATGTTGATACCATTTCGCTCTCACTACAAAGTGGTTTGGTAAAAAAAGTGTTGAGAGAGCAACAAGGTTTTGTAAGTGTTTTTGTGCCTGCCGTAGTTGATAGTGTTATGCCAAATGCTCCTGCATATAATGTGCTGATGCACGACGACCGCTTTTTGCAAATAAATGGAAATGAAATAATTACGTTTGCCGATGTACAAAAGTCGTTGAACGAGAAAACGGGCGATACGCTCAATGCAAAAGTTCTTCGTGGTGCCGACACTGTCAATCTTGCGTTGCCACTCACTGCCGAAGGGAAAATAGGTTTTTATGTAAAAAATCCGCTTAATGTAAAAACAGAAACATTCGGTTTCTTCGAGAGCATTCCAAAGGGCATTTCATACGGAATTGACAAACTGACGTATTACGTTCGCCAGATGAAATTTCTTTTTACAAAAGAAGGTGCCGAGAGCATTGGTGGTTTTGGTGCTATTGGCAGTATGTTTCCGTCGTTTTGGGATTGGCATTCGTTTTGGGAAACTACCGCTTTTCTTTCTATAATTCTGGCGTTTATGAATGTGTTGCCAATTCCTGCATTAGACGGCGGTTTTATTCTGTTCTTGTTGTTCGAAATAATATTCCGTCGCAAGCCGAGCGACAAGTTTATGATAAATGCGCAAATGGTAGGAATGGCGTTGCTTTTCACTTTGCTTATCTATGCCAATGGAATGGATATTTTAAGGTTGTTCCAATAGGAAAACTATTTTTTCTCCAAGGCTTTGGCTTCGTTCCATATCTTATCCATCTCTGCAAGCGAAAGGTCTTTCAGGTTGATGCCTTTGGCTATGGTTTGCGATTCCAAATAGTTGAAACGACGAATAAATTTTTGGTTGGTACGTTCCAACGCATTGTCGGGTTTTACCTTGTATAGTCGTGCTGCATTTATCACACTGAAAAGCAAGTCGCCAAATTCGGCTTCCATTTTGTCGGTGTCGGCATTTTCTATTTCTGCTTGCACTTCGTTTATTTCTTCTTTCACTTTGTCCCACACTTGCGAGCGTTCTTCCCAGTCGAAACCTACGTTGCGTGCTTTGTCTTGTATGCGGTGTGCCTTGATGAGTGCTGGCAAGGCGTCGGGCACGCCCGAGAGTACCGTTTTGTTTCCGCCTTTTTCTTTCAGTTTTATTTGCTCCCAAGTCTCGCTTACCTCTTGCGCTGTTTTTGCTGCACCTTCGCCAAACACGTGTGGATGACGGAATACGAGTTTTTCGCACAAGGCATCGCACACATCTTTAATGTCGAAATCGTTAGTTTCGCTCGCCATTTCGGCATAGAATACAATGTGAAGCAGCAGGTCGCCCAATTCTTTTTTTATGTTGGGCATATCTTTTTTTATAATGGCGTCGCAAAGTTCGTAGGT
>DCHK01000015.1 GCA_002315615.1 Bacteroidales bacterium UBA1754
AAGCATTTTTTCGTAATCGCAAATATCTGCTTTCACGAAAGTATAATTCGATTTATCTTCAATATCTTTCAAATTTTCAAGATTTCCAGCGTAAGTAAGTTTGTCAAGATTGACAATCTTGTAATCTGGATACTTGTTCACAAAAAGACGAACGACGTGCGAACCAATAAATCCTGCACCTCCTGTAATTAAAATATTCTTCATATTTTGAAATTTTGTTTGTTTGAGTGCAAATGTAAGGAAAATTTTGCACATACCATAAAAATAGTGTAAATTCGCAAGATAAATGTATTTATATTCAGTCAAAATATATGAAAAAATCAACTTTACTTCTCGTTTTGTTACTTACCATAACAAATTTATTTTCAGAACAATACAAATCAAGCGTTTGGATTTCGGATTTAGGAAACGGACGATATAGAAATCCTATTATTTATGCCGACTTTCCCGAAGTTGATGTGTGCAAAGTTGGCGACAAATACTATATGGTTTCAGCAAGCCGCCACACCGCACCTGGCATTCCTGTATTGGTATCGAAAGATATGGTGAATTGGCAATACATAAACTACGCCATTTCTGCCGACGACGAACTGCTTAATGTGCCAATGTACAGCAAAGGCATTTCTCATCCTTCCATCAGAACGCACGAAAAGAACACCTTTATTTTCTTTTCAGACCCTAAAAAAGGCATTTTTATGACCAAAACAACCGACATTGAAAAGGGATGGGAAAAACCTGTTTTGGTAATGGAAGGTGATAATTTATCATCGCCTTGCCCTGTGTGGGACGCCAACGGAAATATCTATCTTATTCACGGATATGAGCAATGTGCATTAAGAGGGTTCAACAATTTGATAGCAGCGTGCAAACTCGACAAAGATTACAAAGCCATTAAAAGCACCGAGACAATTATTTTCGATACCAATGAATTCGGCAATTCACGAGGTGTAAAAATCATTCAAAAAGGAAAATACAACTATATTTTTTCTGCTACATACAAAAAGAACGACAGCAAAATTCTTTGTCTTCGTAGCGAAAGCATTTATGGACCATACGAATCAAATTTTGCTATGTATCAAGCAAAAACTAATATGGAAGGTCCTTACTTGGGTGCATACATTGAAACGCAAGGTGGCGAAGGTTGGTACATTCATAATCAGCACATCGACAACTATGGTTGCCCTGTTATGTTAAATCCTGTTAAATGGGGAAATAATTGGCCAACCATCGGTGGATACAACAAAGGCGGTAGTGGCGAACCTATTACCAATTACAAAAAACCAGGCATCGCACAAAATCCAATCGTAAATCCATACGAAAATGACGAGTTTGACGGAAATACATTTGGATTGCAATGGCATTGGAACAATCAGCCAAAAGCACAATGGATATTCCTAAACCAAAATAGTGGAAAACTTCGCTTGTACTCTGCTCAAGAAAATAGCGATTTAAGAAAATCTCAAAATATACTTTTCCAAAGACTACCACACGAAGTTTTTACTGTTACAGCAAAAATGGCACTCACTTCGGTTAGCGAAGGCACACGTTGTGGCATTATGATTATGGGAAAAGACTACGCCGAAATTTGCCTCAAAAATATGGGCGAAAATATGCACGTGGCTCAAGGCGAATATCTTGCAGGAAAAACCGAAACTGAAAATCAGCGAAACATCATTACACAAAAAGAAATTTATTTTCGCATTAAAGTAAAAGACGGCGTAGCAACGTTCAGTTACAGTCTCGATGGCGAAATTTTCTACATTTTAGGAAAAGAATTTTCGATACGAGAAATGGAAACGATGGGCGCACGTATCGGACTTTTCTGCACACATCCCGAAGGTGCTAAAAATATGGGATGGAGCGACATTGAATTTGTAGAATTCAGCAAATAATTAACATAAAATTTATGCGAAATACTGTAAAGCAATACATTGCCAAACATTTCGACATAAAAAGAAACGACAAAATCATCGTAGCCTTAAGCGGTGGTGCAGATTCGGTGTGTCTGACACATATTTTGCTATCGTTTGGATACACGTGCGAATTGGCACATTGCAATTTTCATCTGCGAGGCGAAGAATCTAATCGCGATGAGCAATTTGTTACCGAATTTGCCGAAAAATTGCATTGCAAACTGCATAAAATTGACTTTGACACAACTGCATTCGCCGAACAACACAAAGTGTCAATAGAAATGGCGGCACGCGATTTGCGCTACAATTGGTTTGAGAAACTTCGAAAAGAAAACAATGCAAAATATATTGCCGTAGCACATCACGCCGACGACTCTGTCGAGACTTTCTTGATGAATCTAACTCGTGGAGCGGGACTAAAAGGACTTTGTGGCGTTGCACCACAAAACGGACACATTATCAGACCTCTGCTTTGCATAGATCGCAACGAAATTTTGGAGTATCTAAAGCAACACAATCTTACTTTTGTGGAAGATTCTACCAATAAAGAAACTATCTATACGCGAAACAAATTCCGCAACGAAATTATTCCCACATTGCAAAACGTGAATCCTGCAGCAAAAAACAATATCTTGCAAACGATTGATTATTTGAATGAAGCAAATAACATTTATCAAAAATTTATTGCAGAAAACACTCAAAATATTGTAAAACAAAACGGCGAATATATTGAAATTGACCTCGAAAAAATTGTTTCGAGCATTGCTCCACAAAGTATTTTACACGAAATTTTGAAGAATTACGGTTTCAATTCCGCACAATGCCGAAACATTTTGGAAACAAGCGAAGCAACGGGCAAACAATTTCGCAACGAAAATTTCGTTGCTACAACCAATCGCAACAAACTAATAATCAGTAAAGAAAAAATAATCGAAGATTATTACATTGAATTGAGCGACAAAGAAATTGACACTCCAATACACTTAAAAATTGAGCAATTTGAGAACAACGAAAATTTCAAGTTAGAGAAAAATACGAACATCGGTCAGTTTGACTTGGACAAAATAAAATTTCCCCTCAAACTGCGTCATTGGCAAAAAGGCGATTCGTTCTACCCTATTGGAATGAAAGGCAAAAAACTTGTGAGCGACTTTTTCGTTGACAAAAAACTAAGCATACCCGAAAAAGAAAGCACTTGGTTACTAACTTCAGCCGACGAAATTGTATGGATAGTAGGTATGCGACCAGACAATCGATATAAAATTACCGAAAATACAAAAAACATACTTAAAATTTCGCTATAATTTGCGTATTGAGAAAAAACGCATTATCTTCGCATTGTTTTTGGAAACATTCCGTTTCTAAATATCTATCCAACAAAATATATTTAATGATTTTTTCTTAAAAAAATCCCCCTTATTTTTATACATTTATGACGTATAACATTCTTGAACTCAACGAGAAAGAACTTGACGAGTTGAAAAGCATTGCCAAAGAACTTGGTGTTAAAAAAATTAATTCTCTTTCAAAAGAAACACTTGTTTATGACATTTTGGATAAGCAAGCAATAATAAAATCGACCGAAGAGCCTACGGAGAAAAAAACAGAAACTGCGCCTAAACAAAAACGCGCAAGAATTCCTGTGGCAACATCGGAACCGAAAAAACAAGACCAGAAAAAAGCAAAATCTCAGCCTGCAAATAACGAGAAAAATAATGCAGAAAAGAAAGAGGTTAAAACTAACACAAAGCCTAAAAGACAACGCATCGACGACAACAAACAACCACAAAAGGTAGCAGAATCGACAACCGTTGAACCAACGGTAGTAGAGGCAGAAAAGGTTGTTGCAGAACAAAAAACAGTGACCGAAAATCCTAAATCGGAAAATCAACCAAAACAAAATTTTGTTGCTGAAAAGAAACAAAACAACAACCAAAACCAGAAAAACAACAATAACCAAAATAACCAGAATAATCAAAGCAACCAAAATCAAGGGCAAAATCAGAATGCCAAAAGTCAAGAGCGACAAGAAGAAAAACAAATTTTCGACTTTGAAGGAATTTTGAGTGGAACTGGTGTTTTGGAAATTATGCCCGATGGTTACGGTTTTTTACGCTCGCCAGACTACAATTACTTAAATTCACCTGACGACATTTACGTTTCGCAATCGCAAATAAAACTTTTTGGACTGAAAACTGGCGACACCGTTGTTGGTCCAATCCGTCCGCCAAAAGAAGGCGAAAAATATTTTCCTTTGGTTAAAGTGGAGAAAATAAACGGACGTTTGCCCGAATTTGTTCGCGACCGTGTTCCTTTCGAACACCTAACTCCACTTTTCCCTAACGAAAAATTCAATATTGCAACAGGCAAAAACAGCAATCTTTCTACGCGTGTAGTAGATTTGTTTGCACCAATAGGAAAAGGACAACGTGCGTTAATCGTGGCACAACCAAAAACCGGTAAAACAGTGCTTTTGAAAGACATTGCCAATGCCATTGCCGAAAATCACCCCGAAGTTTATATGATTGTGTTGCTTATCGACGAACGACCTGAGGAGGTAACAGATATGGCACGCAGTGTAAACGCCGAAGTAGTTGCTTCTACATTTGATGAATCTGCAGAGCACCACGTAAAAGTATCGACAATGGTGTACGAAAAAGCAAAACGAATGGTAGAATGCGGACACGATGTAGTGATACTTTTGGACTCTATTACACGTCTTGCACGTGCCTACAACACAGCAGCACCAGCATCTGGTAAGGTGCTTTCAGGTGGTGTAGATGCCAATGCACTTCACAAACCAAAAAGATTTTTCGGTGCAGCACGTAAAATTGAAAATGGTGGAAGTTTGACAATTATCGCAACTGCTTTGATAGAAACTGGTTCAAAAATGGACGAGGTTATTTTCGAGGAATTCAAAGGAACGGGTAATATGGAACTTCAACTCGACCGCAAATTGTCGAACCGCCGTATTTTCCCTGCAATCGATATTATGGCTTCGAGCACACGTCGAGACGATTTGCTTCAAGACCAAGATACGCTTAACCGTATGTGGATTTTACGTAAATATCTGTCTGATATGAATTCTATCGAAGCAATGGAATTTATTAAAGCAAAAATGGAAAACACACGCGACAACAACGAGTTCCTCATTTCGATGAATGACAATTAATCAGAAACGAGAAAATAGAAGCGAGAAAAAAGAATTTTGAAAAGCGAAAAGCAGGTTTATACACTTGTTTTTCGCTTTTATTTCAACCTTTCAATCAAAGTTTCGTAAAGTTTTTTCAAATACGAACTTTGCTCAGCAAAATGGTCGTTATGAAAAAGCAGCACCAATTCGCCACCAACATTTCGTACATTTTCAATAAGTTGGAGCGAGTACGACAAGGCTTCTTCGTAAGAAAAATTCATATATTTTTCGAGCGTTACGTCCATTATAGTAAGTGGATGAAGAAGCAACGGGTAAATAATTCCATTGTGCGGATTTATGAAATGTACTGGATGCGAAGTTCCCAATCGAAATCCAGCAACATCGGCATAAGACATCGTAAAATCGTCGGTTATGGCAGCCTGATAAAAGTACTCAAAATCTTCGGGGTTAATGGCGCGCAAAAAATGACAACGAATTTTTGACACATTTGTTTTTGAAGCCTCTTCCAACAATATTTTTTCGAGAATAACCAACCGCAAGTCTTCGGCAGACTGATAACTGGAATGTAAACCTATTTCTACTCCCCTATCTTTTGCCAATTGTATAAGTAATTGAATATCTTTTGATTTTACCTTATAATAAGGTTTATCAAAATCAGTTTTTCCACCACTTCTAATAAAAATAATTGTGTGCGACGACGGCACTTCCTTGTTCAAATCGAAAAGATATGGGAAGGTATAAAGCGGATTCTTTTCCAATGGTGAAAATTTCAAACGAAAAGCGTCTAAAACGCCCAATTGGCGATGATAGATAGCAGAAAAAACTCCACGCCACGAACGAGAAATTGCAGGAACATCAACATCATGCGTTAGGTATATTTTAGAAAAATTTTTCTTCAAATGAGGCAATTCTGTATTATACAGACGCAGTTTATTGCGTAACCACATTCGATATTCGTCAATCAACGGACGATGCAACAACTCTGCTCTGCCCAACAACGATTTACGACCAATATACCGACCGTGAATATCTCTGTTTTCAGGAAATAAAATTTCTTCGTAACGAGAAATCAAAAAATAGGCCGACGCAACAAAATCTGCATAAACAACCAAAGTTTTGCCAACGTATTCTATTCGTGAGTCGCCAAAAAGGAATGGCAATCCGTCCAACTCTTTCAATGGCAATGATGGCATAGAAGATGCGTTTCCGTAATCTTTTTCAAAAAATCCTGACGGAACAATAACAATATCGTGATTCTCAAAATCCTCTTTTTTGGCAGTATATCCCACACGCATCAACTGTTGTTCAGTCAAATCGCTGCCCAACAGAAAATGCAAAACGTATGCCAAAGTTTTTTGAGGAATCATATTGCTTTAATCTAAAAATCTTTTTGTCAATCCTTCATAATTTTCTATTCTTCTATCGCGAAGGAAAGGCCACCAGCGACGTACATTTTCTGAGCGTTGAAGGTCAATTTCCACAATCATATTCTCCTCTTTATCGCTTGATGCTTGTGCCAAAAATTCACCTTGAGGACCAGCCACAAAACTACTGCCCCAAAACTGAATGCCATTAGTAACCCCCGAGGGGTCAGGTTCTAAACCAATACGATTAACCGTAATTACAGGCAATCCGTTTGCTACTGCGTGTCCACGTTGCACGGTAATCCACGCCTCGCGCTGACGTTGTTTTTCGTCATCGGCGTCGGTTGATTCCCAACCAATAGCCGTTGGATAAATCAGCATTTCTGCACCAGAAAGTGCCATCATACGTGCTGCCTCAGGATACCATTGGTCCCAACAAACCAAAACACCCAATTTTCCTAACGACGTTTGAATTGGCTGAAATCCTAAATCGCCTGGTGTGAAATAAAATTTCTCATAATATGCAGGGTCATCAGGAATGTGCATTTTACGATATTTTCCAACAATTGAGCCATCTGCATCGAACACCACTGCCGTATTGTGATAAAGTCCTGCCGTACGGCGCTCGAAAAGCGAAGTAACAAGTACAATTTTTTGAGATTGCGCAATTTTTGAATAAAAATCGGTCGTGTCACTTGGAATAGCTACTGCCAAATCGAAATTATCCACATTTTCGGTCTGACAAAAATAAGGTGTATCGTGCAATTCTTGCAATACAACCAACTGCGCACCTTTTGATGCACAATCTTCTATGTTTTTCTTAATTTTTGCTCTATTTTGCGCCAAATCAGTCAAAACTGACATTTGTACCAATCCTACTTTCATATCATTTTTTTTATTCTAAAATTCCTTCGGGATATTGCATTGTGACACAATGTAATGAACCATGTTGTTTGATAAGTGCATTGCAATCTACAGATACAATTTCTCTTGTTGGAAATGCTTTTTGCAATTGTTCTTTCGCAAGTTCATCTTTTGGTGAATTGTACGACGGCATTAACACTGCATCATTCATTATCAAGAAATTAGCATACGTAGCAGGAAGCCTCATTCCATCTTCATCATACACCACATCCGCCATTGGCAATGCCACAATATTATATGGTTTCCCATCTTTTTTTACAAAAGATTTCAATTCATTTTCCATTTTTTTTAGTGCAGAAAAATGTTCATCGCTTTCGTCGGCACACTGCACATACGCAATAGTATCGGCATTGCAAAAACGCGCCAAAGTATCTACGTGGCTATCGGTATCGTCGCCTGCAAGATAACCATTATTCAACCACAACACACGTTCTGCGCCCAAATTTTCCTTTAAAAAACATTCAATTTCTTGTTTGGACATTGCTCCATTACGATTTTTTGAAAGCAAACATTCTGCCGTAGTCAAAAGTGTACCTTCGCCATCGGACTCAATAGAACCGCCTTCGAAAGCAAAACTAAGCAAATTTTTATATTCAGCATTAAAAATATGCTTTTTAAACAAACGAGATGTTATCAAGTTGTCAAGATTTGAAGCGAATTTTAATCCCCAACCATTAAACTGAAAATCGCAAATAACAGGTTTTTCGTCAACAAAAACTGTAATTCCACCATGGTCGCGTGCCCAAGTGTCGTTTGTATTTATTTCTGCAAAAATAACGTTGGACATTTGCACACCAAATTGTTTCAATTTCTCGTTCACAACATTAACTTCGGGCGACACGACAAGCAATTTTTCTCGTTTAGCAACCTCAAAAGCAATATTCAAAAAACATTGTTCTACTTCGTTGAGCATATACGTCCAATCGGTCTGTTTATGGGGCCAAGTGAGTTGTATTCCGCTCTGCGAATACCATTCTGCCGGAAATTTTATTTGTTTATTCGTTGTCATCTTCCACATCTTTCATTTGGGGTAAATCGATGTTTTTTCGTGCAGAATATACACGTAAAACCAATATCGCAACGGCACCTATAATTTCAGAAATAATAATATGAGCACCAAATTGCAAACAAATAAAAAAGATAACGCCACCAAACAAACTTGCCATAGCGTAAATCTCTTTTTTGAAAACTATGGGTACATCATTTATCAGCACATCGCGCAAAATTCCGCCCGCACAACCCGTAATGATTCCCATCACTATTGCCACCCAAAATGGTTGATTAAAATCGAGCGATTTTTGCATACCAACTATGGTAAAAAAACTCAGTCCAATAGCGTCGAAAATGAACAATGTACGATTGAATTTTACTATTTGTTTACGGAAAACTATCACTGTAAATAGTGCAATTGCTGTACATATCAAATAGTTAGCATTCTGCATCCAAAATGGTGTAGTGTCGAGCAGAAGATCACGAACTGTACCTCCACCTATTGCGGTAGCAAAACCTACAACATACGCCCCAAACCAATCGAAACGCTTGGCAGCGGCAAAACGTATTCCACTTATAGCAAACGCAAAAGTGCCTAAATACTCAAATATATCGGTAATGTTCATAAATCCAATCACTATATTTGAACTGACAATGCTATTTCGACGATATCATCCATATCATAATACTTATACTCTGCCAAACGACCACCGAAAATGACATTCTTTTGCTCTTTGGCAAGAGATTGATATTTCAAATATGTTTGAGTGTTCTTATCGTCGTTTACAGGATAATATGGTTCCATACCATCTTTCCATTCGGTAGAATACTCGCGAGACACAACTGTTTTTGGAGTTTGATATACTTCCTCGCCAAACATCTCAAAATGCTTATGTTCAATTACTCTTGTATATGGAATCTCTGCCTCTGTATAATTCACAACCGCATTACCTTGATAGTTTGGAGTGTCTATTATTTCATTTTCAAAACGAACGGTGCGATACTCCAACTTACCAAATTGATAATCATAGAATTCGTCAATTTTACCTGTAAAAACTATTTTTTCTGCCATTGATTCAAACTCAGCACGAGAGGCAAAAAAGTCAACTCCCGTTTGAGTTTCTACTCCGTCCAACAAGCCTTCAATAAGTTTATTATACCCACCAATAGGAATACCTTGGTATTTATCATTAAAATAGTTATTGTCAAAGACAAAACGTACAGGCAAACGCTTAATAATAAATGCAGGCAATTCATTACATTTTCTACCCCATTGTTTTTCAGTGTACCCTTCTATCAAACACTTATAAATATCCGTACCTATCAGCATTTTAGCCTGTTCTTCCAAATTGCGAGGTTCTGCCACCCCTTGCTTTTTGAGCATTGCAGCCACTTCGGCACGCTGTTCTTCTATTTTCGCCTTCGCTTCGTCGGGTGTACGTACGCCCCACATCTGCGAAAAGGTATTCATATTAAAAGGCAAATTGTATAACTTACCCTTGTAATTTGCTACAGGCGAATTGGTATATCTATTAAACTCCACAATGGAATTTACAAAATCCCAAACTTCTTTATTGGAGGTATGAAATATATGTGCTCCATATTTATGCACATTTATTCCCTCTATGTTTTCACAATAGATATTACCACCCAAATGTGAGCGTTTATCTATTACTAAACATTTTTTACCTGCTTTTTTTGCTCTATAAGCAAATACAGCGCCAAACAAACCTGCACCAACTATCAAATAATCATATTTTCTCATAGGCTCAAAATTGCTTTGGTCATTGCACTCCACTGATATTTCTTTTTTTCTTCGGTCAAACCTTCTGAAAAATCAACTTTTTGAATCACAAATTTATCCATCTTTTCTGCAATGTCGTCACTATTTGGTTCTGCCACATATCCAGCTTTGCCATCTGGCACTATCTCAGGCAAACCACCCACACGCGTGACAATCATCGGCTTCAAAAAATTGTATGCAATCTGTGTCACTCCCGACTGTGTAGCAGTTTTATACGGCTGAACCACAACATCCGATGCACAAAAATAATATTTTATTTCAGAATCGGGCACATATTTTGTGTCCCATATTATGCTATCATTGATTCCAAGCGATTTTGCTTGTTGCAAATACTTCTCGCCACTGCCATAGAACTCTCCAGCCACAATCAGTTTCACTTCCGCACGTGTCTTCATTTTTGCGAATGCGTCCAGAAGCAGATCCAATCCTTTATAGTCGCGTATCAAACCAAAGAAAAGCAAGTAGCGAAATGAGGTATCAAGATGAAGAAACTCAAGAGCTTCGTCGCGAGACACCGATTCGCCAAAACTATCGTATAGCGGATGCGGCGAACAAGCGCATGGCAGCGACGGACGAAACTGAGCCACCTCTGTACATACAGACTGACTTAGAGCCACAACGCCATCCACAGCACCTATGAAATAATGCGAAAACATCTTGTCGCCAATGCGACGTTCGTGCGGCAAAAAATTATGCAGAACAGCAACACATTTCATGGTTTTACACTTGCTCTTTGCCATACGAATAACGGTACCCAACGCTGGCGCCATAAAAGGCAACCAATATGCAACAAGCAATAGATCTGGTTGCAGACGGGCAATGTCGCAACCCACACTTATCCAATTGAACGGATTGCAAGAATTCAAATTGCGTGAGATATTCAAATCGGAAGGTGCAGATTCTTCCGAGTATTGTGTTTTACCCGGAAACAAAAAATTGGGATACTGCAAAGTGAATGTAACCATCTCTACTGTATGCCCCTCTGCCTGCAACTGGCGTGCCAACCTCTCGTCAAATGCGGCAATGCCACCACGATAAGGCCATGCCGGACCTAATATTACTATTTTCATCGGCAAAAGAATTTTATTCTAACTTCATTATGTTTCATATCATCTTATCATCTCAAGCACCGGCACGAGCAATGCTTTTTTTATATAAATCAAATACAACTGACACCTGAAATTTTGCACCATATTTTCACAGATTTCAAATGCTTATTATTTAACTTTAATCCAAAATCAACCCTTTTGTTACATTTTTTCTAAAAATGACCAATTTCCATCCTTTCATAAAGTTACCTCTTATAAAATAAGCGCATAAAAGTACGATCGTTCCTCCCCACTTAATAATTTCTAAGAATAGTCGCTTGAAATATTTTAATTTTCCAATTGCTAAAGTTCTAATTCGCTCACTCTTACCAATTTGCAAAGTCAAACGATTAAAATAATCATTCTCTAATTTTGCTTGTGGAATGCAATGATGCAATACTGGTTTTGGAATATACATCACTTTCATTCCAATAGAATTCATTTTATCAAAGATATCTTTTTCTTCAGAAGACAAAAGTAAATTACCTTTACGACCCAATTCTGTATTAAAATAACCAACTTTGTCGAAAATTAACTTTCGATATGCCGCATTTCCACCACCAGGATATCGTCCACGAGGATAAAGTCTCGCTTGATTCCCATAATTCATCCAACCTGTTAGCAGTGCTTTTGTATATTGAGACATCCATTTAGGTTCTTGTGTTTCATAAAATGGTTCAATCGGTCCTCCTAACGCCATCACATCGGGATGTTTGTCGAAAAAATCCACATATTCACTTAAATAATTTTCATCAACAAAAGCATCGTCATCAACAAATACAACGAGTTCTCCTTTTGCATTTTTAAGACCACAATTTCGAGCAGCAGACAAACCTTGTTCCGTTTCAACCACATAGCGAAAAGAAATTTTCTTATGTAACGATACAAAATCTTCGCAAATTTTTCGAGTATTGTCGGTGCAATTATTATCAACTAACAAAATTTCATACTCACTTTTGGGAAGTGAATTTTTTGCTATACTTTCCAATAGTTGTCCAATGTATTTATCACGATTATATGTACAAATAATAACTGTAAGCATAGAAAATTATATTTTGTAATATATTTATTATCAATCTACTGACCTATTTTTGAATATATATACCGATAGAATGATAAAAACAAAGTCAGCAAAGTTGTACATTTGGCACGAAACAACTCATAGATAATTCTATCTACCAACTTTAAACCTTTACCTGAACGATTTAACTCTTGTCCGTATTCATCCTCAATAATCGACCAAGTATCTTTGTCATAATGTTTCAGTAGTGAAGAAATTGAGCGTTGCGATAAAATTTCAACTACTTCAAACCATAATTGTGAATCAGGAACACTTGTAAAATAATCAAACAAGATATTTTCTGCCTTTTTAAGACTTACAACAGAATCCCTACTTAATTTGTGTACATAAGAATTTTGATTACAAGTTTCATAATAATAAAGAGCTTCGTGCAACACTGTAATATTTTTCGCTTGATGAACAAGTCTTGGAGTTACGGCATAATCTTCTGCAAGGCGTATATACTCCACACAATTAATTTTTGTTTTTTTATAAAAATCTGTTCTATAAAATTTGTTCCAATGAGCACAACGAAACGTATGTTGCAACAAACCTTTTATATAACTAATTCGATCCTTATACTCTACACGTAACATTGCAGTTTCATTTTCGCGAAGTTCGTAAGTATCAAACAACACAATATCAGCATTTTCCTTTTCTGCCTCTTTACTTAGTTTTTCTATGGCATCGGTAGTTAGATAATCATCAGAATCAACATGAAGCATATACAATCCTGTAACAGCAGCAATCGCTGTATTGCGTGCAAATGACAAACCTCTATTCTCTGCGTGATGCAAAATTTTCACTTGTTTTAATCGGTTTGGATAACGCTGTACAACTGTTTCTAAAATAAATATTGAATTATCCTTTGTAGCATCATCTACGAATATATATTCTATATTTTCGTAGGTCTGTTCCATTAAACTCACTGCACATCGCTCAATAAATTTTTCTACACCATACACAGGTACTAGTATGCTTACTTTGGGTTGTGTCATCTTCTTACTTACTTGTATATTTCTATTTTCCCTGCATGCTGTGGTCGTTTCTCCTTCGGTGGAATCTGCATATAGTCTCCAAACAAAGCACTTAACACAGCATGAGTATTGTGAGGAACCATCACTTTTATACCCTCAAAAAACATATCTTCCACAGGAAAAACGTCATTTTTTGAAAATCCACCGTATGCGCCCCAACCATATATATGAGCTATTTGATTTGATTTGCTACAACAATTTACCACACGCGTCAATTGCAAAATTATCCAAGCAAATGGGAAAAATAAGGATGATATTATTTTGTCCATAGATGTTGAATAATTATGCATCGCACGTATGCAATGTCCATACCAATAATCAAGTATTTTTTTCCATTTCAACGAAGGCACTTTCTCCATCGGGATAATATCGACATAAATACCTTGATATTGCAAACCACTCAAATCCTTCTCTTCAAAAAAAGAATTTTTATCACGAATTTTTGCAATTAACATTGGATAGTTTTTGTCTGTGTCATAATCTTGAAGTACTAAATTATCGGGCAATTCCTTGATTAAAGCTTTTCTCAACCGAGGATAATCCTCTTTCATAATGGCTATATCCAAATCATCGTCCCAAGGAATAAAACCTTTATGCCTTACTGCACCTATTAGTGAACCACCATCAAGAAAATACTCTATTCCGTTTTTTCGACAAATATCATCTATATTTTTCAAAATAAATATCATTCGATGTTGCGCTTCACGCAAAATAGATCCTTCCGGATTATATACAGACAAATCTTCCATCAATTTTTATCTCTTAATTTGTTAAGTGTTTCGTTTATCAGTGTGCTTGAAGTTCCTTTCGTGTATGGAAAATACACCACTTTTGCACCCACTTCATTCATTTGTCGTTCTATTTCGTTCCACTTGTCGGTTCCTTTCCAGTCGTCGCCCACAAACATCACGTCAAAATGCAAGCGTTTCCAAGCCGCCATTTTATCCATATCTTCTTGTGTAACAACTTCATCCACATACTTTATCGATGCAACAATCGCTTTTCTTTCTTCAAAAGGAATAACGGAATGTTTGTTTTTATACCCAACAAGTTCGTCTGTAGATACACCAACAATCAAATAGTCGCACTGCTCTTTTGCTTTACGCAACAAGTTCAAGTGCCCAATATGGAAAAGGTCAAAAACTCCCGTAGTATATCCTACAATTCTATCTTTTTTCATATTCATTCAAAAAACATTCTAAACAGTACATCAACCATTTTTGATTTCCAGAAAAATTATCCATATTCAAATTTTTAAGAAACTCATCTCTTTGTGGTCCTTCCCATTTTTCAAAATAGACATCTACAGGACGAGGCATTGGATTTTTTTCAGGAACAGGTACATTGGGATATTTTTTTTCAAACAACTCACGAATGAGATATTTGGATTTTCCGTTTCTTATTTTCTGTAAATCCCAATTCGATTTCATCTTCAAATTTTCATACGGATCAACATATTTCATATTGGCACAATGAAAAGGATTTTCGTATGATGCATAACTTTCGTCTATGGTCATTTCTTGCATCAATTGCAAAAAATCTATTTTATTATTTTCTTTTCGATATTTCTCGAAATGAAATTGTACATCAACTGGATTTTTCAAAACTTGCTTTGGATTTATGTACATATATCGTTGCACAAATTCATCAAAATTCCAATCTTTCGAAAGCAATTTATCCATACCGCCAAAAACATAGTCGCTACCATCGCCTATTACCATCATCGTAATTCCGTCTCTTTCTGCTTGCTTTGCTGCCAAATATATTTGTGGCTCTATGGAATGTACTGGAGCGCCTTTCGATTTCATTACCACGGGCAAACACGACATCACCGACTCAAAATCTACATCTACGTAATGAAGATTCAATCCGTAAAATTCAGCGAAAAACTTTGCTCTATTCAACTCTTCTGACTGATATGTACCATTCTGAAAACGAAAGGTATAAGCATCTGCTCCCCTCATATATGATGCCAAAATTGCCGAATCCATTCCTCCAGATAACAACAATCCCAAGCGTTGATTTTTACATTTATCAAATGTTTTTTGCAAAGCATTGTCTATTTCTTCAGCCGTATCAACAAAAACTTTCTCGAAGTCAGATTTTTGTTTGTATTTTCGATGTTCCATACCATCAAAAAAGTCCTTGTTGTCTTCAACAATATATCTAAATGCCAAAAATGAACTTGCGCAATAACACTTATCTGTCATACAATGATATAATATTTTTATATACTTTTGCAAAAATACTAAATCAAAATTCATCAATGGAAAAAATTCGCATAAATTTTATCCATTTATTCAAGAGATAACCCAAAAAAATCATTTTTTTCTTTGTCATTCACAACAAAAATCATTTACTTTGCACCCGTGAAATTTGAAACTAATTTATTTTATTAACTAATTAAAATACAAAAAGAAAATGAAAAAAACTATTGGATTCGCTACTATGCTTGTAGCTTTGTGTGTTTCTTCAGTTTTCACTTCTTGTTCAAAAGATGATGACGAAGAAGAAAGTATCAATTTGACAGGTTTAGAGATTAAAGTACAAGGTAATGGCACATTTACATTTAGCGGTAACATTACTGCCAATGCAAAAATTACAACTTTTGAGCTTCAAGATTCAATTGGAAAACAGGTTACTAATTTATTAGAGAAAAATAGTCAAATAAAAGATAAAGGTGAAGACGGAAAAACATTTACCCTACCAGTAGAGTCTGATCCTATTGATTTAAACCAAAAACTTTTCATTGTTTTGAAAACAAAAGGCGACAAAAAGGTAAGACAACAATTAACTGATTCTTACGATTTTGAAATTGGAAATGCGTCGTCTTCTAAAGGTTCCTATTTATCATTTGTTAACGCTGAAGTAGACACTCTCGATAAAGCAAAATTGAATCCAAAAGAAATTGATGCCGTTGTTGATACAGATTTTCAATTGATGACAAATGGAAGAGGATACCAATTAGATAAAGCAAAAGTCTATATTTCTAAGAATAATGTTACAAGTGGGTGGGTCGTTTCTGACAATAAATTAATAGCCTCTTATGAAGTTTATGGCATAAATGGTAATGATGCGAAAATCAAAGGATTTATCATCTCTGAAACTGGCAAACACGCCATTTCTGGTCTAACTGTAAATTATAGTGCAGTTGAAAGTTTTATGTCCAAGGAAAAACCAGCTGATAAGTAATTGCAATTAATTAAACAATACAAAAAAGCTCGCAATTTTTTGCGGGCTTTTTTTGTATCTTTGCCGAAAATATTTTTCAATGAAAAAAGCAATTTTATTCTCCACATTATTCCTCGTATTTTGCTGTTGCACAAAGGAATATATCACCAACGAATACTACATCACCAACAACGAAGATGTGTATAATAAAGATTATTACACTACCATTCTCACTTCGCAACAAGAAATAACTACCGACATTCGTCCGCCATACCTCAAAGTGGGCGACACTGTGGCTATTTTCGCTGCATCAAACAAAGTTACCAAAAGCGAACTCGCCAACGGAATAGAAACTTTGCAACAATGGGGACTAAAAGTAATTGAAGCCGAAAACCTTTACAAAGCTGATGGTAGATACGCGGGAACTATTGATGAACGTGCCGACGGACTTCAGCAGTTAATCGACAACAAAAGCGTGAAAGCACTCATTGCGGCACGTGGTGGATATGGTTGCGCACAAATATTGAATAAAATTGATTTTTCTCCATTGAAAGACAATCCAAAATGGTTGGTCGGTTTTAGCGATGTTACTGCCCTACACATTGCGCTCAACAATATGGGAATAGAAAGCATTCACGGTGCAATGACAAACAATCTTACCAACACGCAAAGTGCAGAAACATTGCGTAAAGCACTTTTTGGCGAATACGAAAATATTTCAATCAATACTAATGCCAACTGCATTGAAGGCGAAGCCGCAGGACGACTTGTAGGTGGAAATCTTTCGCTCATTTACAGTATGGGAGGTACTATTTTCGACCTTAATGCGAAAGGTGCAATTTTGTTTATTGAAGACACAGGCGAAGCCAATTACGCCATCGACCGTATGCTTGAGAACCTAAAACTTTCGACCTATGGGTCAATTTGCGTGAT
>DCHK01000072.1 GCA_002315615.1 Bacteroidales bacterium UBA1754
TTAGTGGACACTAATGATTTCATTTTAAACATAAAAAAAGCCTCTGCATCGATAGAAACGACACAGAAGCCTATAATTTACAAAACAAAGTGCAAATTAGATTCACCCCCCCGCAGTATGTAATACGTTGCAAATCATATAGTTATACGTATTTATTACTGAATTATACATAGTAAAGTTCAATCTAATTTCCTTTTACCTTTTTGCAAATGTAATTTTTTTTTGGAATATACAGAAATTACAAATAAAAATAATTAGCAAATGAGGAAAATCAATTATGAATTTTGAATTAAGATTCCTTTACTCTCTTCATTTTTCTTTCCGCAAGAAAAACGAAGCAAAAAGAACTCGTCGCTGCGCCTCTCTCGCTAAAAATTGCTCTCATTTCGCTAAACCAAGAAAACGCGCTTCGCTTGAACGGTTCTTGGTTTTTGACGCTCCTTCGAACAATTTTCTTAACGCTGCGAGAGCCAAGGCGACAAAGCAAGATTTGCGGGATAATTATGAATTTTGAATTAAGAATTAAGAATTGAAATTATTAGAAGCGAGAAACAAGAAACAAGAAGCGAGAAAATTTTGAATTATTTTGTGATAATTTCATCAAATAATCAATTAGCAATCACTGACCGAAGGGAAGTAAATCAACATTAAACGATTAAACACTTTTAACTCTTAACTCTTAACTCTTAACTTTTAACTTTTTACTCTTAACTATACGCTCTTTATTCTTGCATATTTATGCAGAAATTTTGCATATTTATGCAGTTTTATTTTGGAAAATATTGTTGTATATTGCTGATTATCAGTGTTATACATAGGTTAAGTTGCAGTTAAAGTGCGGTCAAAGTGCAGTCAAAGTGCAAGATTGCAGTAGAATGAAATTGCATATTTATGCAATTTTACGTTAGTGTGCAGATATTTGATTTTAGACATCACAAATAAAACCAAAACACAATTTGCTTATTTTTTTATTATAATGTAATTTTGTAGAAAAATTAAAAGAGTATATGAAAGAAATTGTTGTGAGCGGTATAAGACCGACTGGAAATTTGCACCTTGGCAATTATTTTGGTGCAGTGAAGAGTTTTTTGCAAATGCAAAATGACTATAATTGTTATTTTTTTATAGCAGATTGGCATTCGCTCACTACACGTCCAAAACCCGAAGACATTGTAAAAAGTGCCAACACCATTTTGGCAGAATATCTTGCTTGTGGCATCGACCCCGAAAAAGCAACCATTTACATTCAGAGCGATGTGAAAGAAGTTTTGGAACTTTATTTGTACCTGAATATGAACGCCTACCTTGGCGAAATGGAACGTTGCACGACATTCAAAGAAAAAGCACGCAAGCAACCCGAAAATGTAAACGCTGGACTTTTGACCTACCCTACACTGATGGCGGCAGACATTTTGCAACACAAAGCAGTGAAAGTGCCTGTAGGAAAAGACCAAGAACAAAATATGGAGATGGCACGAAAATTTGCTCGCCGATTCAACACAATGTACGGAGTAGATTTTTTTCCCGAACCACAAAACTTTTCGCTTTCTGCCAAAGCAGTAAAGATTCCTGGTCTTGACGGAAGCGGTAAAATGGGAAAATCTGAAGGCAACTGCATCTATTTGATGGACGATGCAAAAACCATCACAAAAAAAGTGATGAAGGCAGTTACCGATAGTGGTCCGACAGAACCAAATAGCAAAAAGCCAGAGGTAATTGAAAACCTTTTCACATTCCTTGAAATTGTTTCAACAAAAGAAACATACGATTATTTTGATGAAAAATGGAACGACTGCTCTATTCGTTACGGCGACTTGAAAAAACAATTGGCTGCAGACATTGTGGCATTTAACGAACCTATTCGCGAAAAAATTGAATATTACGCAAACAATACAGAATTGCTAAACAAAATTGCGAAAGAAGGTGCAGAAAAAGCACGCGAGAGTGCAAGCAAAACGTTGGCAGAAGTGAGAAGAATAATTGGGTTTAAACCTTGCCCTCCAACCCCCTAAAGGGGGAGTATGGCAGAAAGTAAAGGTCAAAAGACAATAATCCTTATGTTTACAGCATATTTAATGTCTATATACTTTACTTCATTTCGGTCAGTGATTATTAGATTTGTTGATTATTATTAACCTCTAATCCCCTAAAGTGCCAGTCCCGATAGTCGGGAGGACTTATATATACAGAATGCTCCCCCTTTAGGGGGTTGGGGGGCAGATTCATAATTCATAATTCATAATTAGAAATGGCTCTTCAATGTGGCATAGTAGGATTACCTAATGTAGGAAAATCTACCCTTTTCAACTGTTTGTCGAACGCAAAAGCACAATCGGCAAATTTTCCTTTTTGTACCATAGAACCTAATGTAGGTGTGATAACCGTACCAGACGAACGCCTAAATAAATTGGCAGAACTGTGCAAACCTCAACGCGTGATACCCACTACCGTAGAGATAGTAGATATAGCAGGATTGGTGAAAGGTGCCAGCAAAGGCGAAGGTTTAGGAAATAAATTTTTGGCAAACATTCGCGAAACCGATGCCATATTGCACGTGTTGCGTTGCTTTGACGACCCCAATGTAGTACACGTAGATGGTAGCGTAAACCCAATTCGCGACAAGGAAATAATAGATGCCGAATTGCAACTAAAGGACCTTGAGACAGTAGAAAATCGTTTGCAAAAAATACAAAAACAAGCACAAGTGGGTGGCGACAAACAAGCAAAATTGGCAGTAGATGTTTTACTACGCTACAAAGCAGCATTGGAGCAAGGACTTTCTGCGCGCACCGTTCAACTTGTGTCGAAAGACGAAGAAGCCATTGCCAAAGAGATGTTCTTACTTACAAACAAACCCGTGATGTATGTTTGTAATGTTGACGAAGCATCGGCAGTGAAAGGAAATGCATACGTAGAACAAGTGCGCGAAGCAGTGAAAGCCGAAAACGCACAAGTTTTAATAGTGGCTGCCAAAATAGAATCGGAAATAGCAGAACTCGAAACATACGAGGAACGCCAAATGTTTCTTGAGGAAGTCGGTCTGCAAGAATCGGGCGTGAATCGTTTGATAAAATCAGCATACAGTTTGCTCAACCTCAAAACATTCCTCACAGCAGGAAGCGACGAGGTACGTGCTTGGACATTTATGGACGGAAGCAAAGCGCCACAATGTGCAGGCGTAATTCACACCGATTTTGAAAAAGGTTTCATTCGTGCCGAGGTAATTAAATACACAGATTTCGTTACACTTGGTTCGGAGTCGGCTTGTCGCGATGCTGGAAAACTTAGCATAGAAGGCAAAGATTACCTTGTGCAAGATGGCGACATTATGCACTTTAGGTTTAATGTGTAGCCCCTAATTAGCCCCCAAATAGCCCCTAAATCCCCTAAAGGGGACTTGTATGTTGTATTGGGGAAACTTTTAAATCTTCACTCAAATGCTATTCAATCAAGTTGTTTTTGGACCTATAAAAAGTCGTCGTTTAGGTGTTTCGTTGGGAATAAACCTAATGCCTAAAAACGGTAAAATATGCTCTTTCAACTGCATCTATTGCGAGTGTGGTTATAATGCAGATTACGAAGACAAACGCATTCCTACGCGCACCGAAGTGAGTACAGCACTCGAAGCAAAATTGAGCGAAATGAAAAACAACGGCGATAAACTTGACGTTATCACTTTTTCGGGCAACGGCGAACCAACACTGCACAAAGATTTTGAAGAAATAATTGACGACACTTTAGCATTGCGCGACAAATATTTTCCCAACGCAAAAGTGAGTGTATTGAGCAACTCTACTTGCATTCATAAACCATCGGTTTTCAGAGCACTCAATAAAGTTGACAACAATATTTTGAAACTCGACTCTGCATCACAAACATTGGTAAATCTTATCGACCAACCAGTCGGCAATTTCCCCGTAGAAAAATTGGTTAAAAATCTTAAGAAATTCAATGGCAACCTCATCATACAAACAATCTTCTTGCGTGGCGAACATAATGGTGTGAAGTTCGACAATTCTACTGATGAATATGTTACTGCTTGGTTAGAAGCCATCAAAGAAATACGCCCAAAACAAATAATGATTTATGCCATTGACCGTGCCACACCCGAAAAGAATCTCGAGAAACTCACCCTTGACGAACTCAACCACATAGCCGACAAGGCACGTGCATTAGGATTTGAGGTGTCGGTAGCAGGATAAAAGAATTTTACCATTTAAGTATGACTATTCTTGTTTGTCCATTGAATTGGGGATTGGGTCACGCCTCGCGATGTATTCCCATTATCCAAAAACTGATAGACGAAAACAACGATGTAATTATAGCAACAGACGGATACCCGCTGCAACTATTGAGGAACAAATTTCCACAACTGAAATTCATTGATTTCCCTTCGTATGACATAAAATACAGCAAAGGAAAATCACAAGTTTGGGCAATGCTGTGCAGTGTGCCACGCATACTTTGGCGTATTTACAAAGAACATCAGGAATTAAAAAAAATCGTATCGACACACAATGTAGAAACCATCATTTCTGACAATCGTTTCGGACTGTGGCACAACGAGATACATAGCATTTACATTACACATCAACTGATGGTAAAAATGCCACGACTCTTGCAATTTATGGAGCGACCAATATGGCGATTGCACCGTTTTTTCATCAACAAATACGACGAATGTTGGATTCCTGACGACGAAGAACTGAAACTTTCGGGCGATTTAGCGCACAAATATCCGTTGCCAAACAATGCAAAATTCATTGGAATACTATCGCGATTCAGTACTGTTGAAGCAAGTAGTTATTTGCCAAAATACCATACAGCCGTTATCATTTCTGGTCCAGAACCTCAACGAAGTATATTTGAACAAGAAATGAAAGAAAAACTCTTGCTTACGGATGGCGACTGCATTTTGGTACAAGGTTTGCCAGATAGCAAAATTAAAGAACAAAAAATCAATAATTTACGCATTGTTTCGCACCTTGCTGACGCCGAAATGAAACAACTACTGCTTGAAACGCCCAACATTATTTGTCGCTCGGGCTACACTTCGCTGATGGATTTGGCTTATTTAGGTAGGAAAGCAACACTCATTCCTACCCCAGGGCAAACCGAGCAAGAATACTTGGCGAATTATGAATCAAATAAACAATTAAACAATTAAACACTCTTCACTTTTTTTTGAACTAAAATGAGTAGTTTTGTAGAAAAAAGCGTAAACATATGATTATAATAGCAGACAGTGGTTCTACCAAAACGCATTGGCGACTGATGGGCAACGGAAGCAAAAAAGATTTTTTCACTACGGGCATCAATCCGTTTTACCAAACACAAGACGAGATTACCAAAAGCATCAGCAATGAACTATTGCCCCAGTTAGAAAGCAAAGCGTGCAACATCAATCAGATTTATTTTTATGGTGCGGGTTGCCACTTTGCCGACAAAAAGGCAATGGTGAACAATGCGCTTATTAGCAATTTTGCAAATGCCGAAATAGAAATTTGCAACGACCTTTTGGCTGCTTGTCGGGCATTGTTTGGCAATGGTGCAGGCATTGGGTGCATACTTGGCACTGGTTCGAATTCTTGCTACTACGACGGCACAACGATTGTAGAAAATGTTTCGCCACTTGGCTACATCATTGGCGACGAAGGTAGTGGCGCTGTGCTTGGCAAAATTTTTATTGGCAGTTTACTAAAAAATCAGTTTGGCGAATCGCTAAAAGCAGATTTCTTGAAAGAATACAACCTCAACACCGAAAAAATTTTGAATAGCATATACAAACAACCTTTCCCAAATAGATTTGTGGCGTCGTTTGTACCGTTCATCCAGAAAAACATCGAGCGAAAAGAACTGCACGATATGGTGAAAAACTCTTTTGATGACTTCTTTCGTAGAAATGTATTGCAATACGCCAAAGCGAAGGAACTTGAGGTTGGTTTTATCGGGTCGGTTAGCTTTATTTTCAAAGACATTTTGCAAGAAAGCGCACAGTCGTTTGGACTGAAAATAGGCAAAATAATGCCGTCGCCAATGGAAGGCTTAACACGCTTTCATAAATTTTGAATTAAGAATTTTGAATTGTAAATTACTGACCATAGTGAAGTAATTTACAATCATTGAGTGAAGCGAAATAATTATGAATTTTGAATTAAGAATTACAATATTCAGTTTTTTGTTGACATTATGCTTTTCGGCGGTGGCACAAAGTTCGGTAGAAGCGAAGATAAATTCGTTTTTCGATATGGCACAAAAAGCCGAGAGCAACGAGCAAATTATGGCATTGAACGACAGCATTTGCACCACACTGAACGCAACCATAAAAAACACCGATTTTCTTGAAAATGATTTAGGGAATTGTCCATTTATAGGAAGCATCTACACAAGCGACCTCAACTACAAAATTTACACTTGGAACTTGCCACTTTTGAACGGCGCATACGTTTATGGCGGACTAATACAAACAAAAGACGGAAGCACTACTCCACTTATTGCCAACAAGGCCTACAAACCTACCGAAAGGCAAATTTTAGGCACAAAAAACTGGTACGGAGCGCTTTATTATCAAGCCATTGCAGTGAAGCAAAAGAAAAACACGTACTATGTTTTGTTGGGTTGGTTAGTCAACAACGAACTAACACAAGCAAAAGTAATTGATGTACTAAAAACTGACCGAAGTGGGAGATTTATTTTCGGCAACGCATTTTTTTATAACGAAAAGAAGCAAACTCTTTCGCGCATAGTTTTTGAGTATAGTGCGCAGTGCCAAATGACACTAAAGTATGAAAGCAAGACAAAACGAATAGTTTTTGACCATCTTTCACCAAGTTCGCCAAGTATGAAAGGCATTTACAGCGAGTATGGACCCGATTTTACGTACGATGCCTACACCTACAAGAAAAAGAAATGGACTTTCAGCAAAAACATCGACGCCCGAAACGAACAATAATCAATGAAAC
>DCHK01000060.1:0-10908 GCA_002315615.1 Bacteroidales bacterium UBA1754
TATGTAGCACCCGTAACACCCGATGCTTGGAATGTCATTTTTTCGCCTGGGCAAGCAGGAGTTGCATTGGTTACAGTAGGTGCATTCGGTTTCGCTTTCACCGTTACTGCTGCACCAGCGTGAGCCTCACAACCATTGTCGTTTACTACAAAATAGTAAGTTCCGCTATCGCCATTCGCTGCATTGTTTTTGGTAAATGTAGTAGAATTTCCTGATAGGTTAGTAGCAGATTCCCAATTGCCAGTTGCTGAATATTTCCAAGAGTAAGTTGGATTAGAAGCACCATTAACCGAACCATTGATAGTTATCTGATTACCAGCGCAAAGTGATGTTGGATTTGCTGTTGCACTTACTGTCAAATTACCGTTTTTTACCAAACGATACATTTCTGTATAAGTATCTGCAGCACATTTATCATAAGAAATTTCTTGATCTACAGAAGTTTGTGTACCAATTTTCGCACGATAATAATATTGTGTTGCTTCAGGTGTTGCTTCATAATAATTATTGGTTGTTTTAGAACCAAGGTTAGTCCAATTTGTTCCATTCGTCGAACGTTGCCATATATAATAAGGCGTAGCACCTCCGAATTTATCAGCCATATTGCCACCACCAGGCAATTTAGCAGTAATACGAATCTTATTGGTAGAACATACCTCAGATTCTGTATTGCCATCATCATCCAATGCATTTACCTTCAACAAACATTTTGACACTGTAATATCATCGAGTGCCAAGTCATTACCATTATCACCCTCTTTATTGTTAACCACACGCACATTCCAATCGGAAGAGTTGTCTGTTGTAAAAAGAATTTTTGCGTTAAACCAACCTTTATTTCCTTCGGGTTCAATAGCATCCGATGATTCATACAAAACATCGCCTTTATAAATGTTAAATTTAACACTCACATCACCCTCTCCTGGACCATTTTTGATATTGGCTATATATGCAGAAAATTCATAAGTAGTATTTGGACAAACAGAAGTCAATGCACGACGATAAAAATAGTCGCCATTTCCACCTTTATTAGCATTTGCATTAACAAGCAAAAATCCAGAACCATCATTGGTGTGGCTACCTTTTACAGGCTGCGAATCTTTCCAATCCCAACAAGGCCACCAACCTCCATATTTCAAATCAGACACTACAGCATATTTAGCACCTCCAATAACGTAAGTGCTAGCACAACCACCACTTTCACAAGCACTTCCTGCAAACGAATAAACAGAACTTACAGAACCACCTGATGGTAAGTTGTAAAACTGTCCACCACAACTTGCGCTTCCTTCCATTTTGAATGTTTCCTTAAACACCTCAACTTTATCTGCAGAACTACAACAAGAAGCACCTGTAATTTCTATTTCTTTCTCACTGTATTCACCTTCTGCCTTGTATTTATCGGTACTTCCGTTTGCGGGACCTTCTATTGAAATTGTTTTAGTAGTAGCACCATTGATTTTAGAACCATTTTTGTACCAAGTATAAGTTCCGTTTGCAGAACCTAAACCGTATGCTGTCAATTTTAGAGGGTCAAATTCACAAACTTTGGTACTACCAGTAGAAGTTTGAATTTTCTCCTCTTCGCAACCCTTTACCTTAATATAATCAACTCCAAGAACAATTGGATTTGTCTCATTGTTTTTAGTAAATGTAATAGTGAAACCAGTCGTTGCGTCTCCAAACGTCATTTTAGCGGTAAAAATGGCATACGCACCATTCGCACTTACTTTCATCGCGTTGGGAATTTGATTTCCCCAACCATCCCAACCGCCAGAGCCATTGGTACCAGTCCATTGAAAATCTCCTTGACCATCGTGTGCATTATTTCCATTTCCTTCCCATTTTACAAGAATTTGATTATTCCAGTTACACCAAGAGCCACAACCTCCCGTTTGTGAAAGAGCCAAAACATTCCAAACTTTAAACTCTATGTAATATGTTTCTTTAGGTTTCAATCCATTAACCGTATACATCAAATATTGGTCATTCTCCGCTTGTTTTGGATTGATAACCAACATACCATCAGTTGGAATATCAGCATATTGAGAACTCAATACATTAGGATTCTTAACGATAGCATACTCCCTATTTGTATTTGGGTTATTAGCACCGTTATTCCAATCAGTATTTGTTTTAGAAAAACTTCCTGAACCTACGTATTTATATGCGGCATCATCAAAAGCAACTCCTCCTAAATCAGTTTCTTTAATACTCCATCTTGTAGATGACGGGTCGTTGACATTTTCAAAAGTAATTTCTCTAATCACACGGTCTTTACATTCAACCGCAGCAAATAGCGAGCCCAAGGAAAGTGCCGAAAGTAGGCAACCAAGTGCAAACTTTCGCCAATTTTGTGAATAATTCATAAAAGTATAGATTTTCGTTATAGTATTAAAATTTAAAATTTAAGTCGGCAATTTTACGAATTATTTTTTGAAAAACCAAAAAAATACTTCCAAAATGAATGATTTTTTACCTTAATGCAAAAAAATCGGTTCGTTCATCTTTTTTTTGACGAACGAACCGAGCAAATAGTTTTCGTTTTTTTTTACAATCCGAATTCCTTACGAATGACATTTACATAATCGAGTTTTTCCCAAGTGAAAAGTTCCACTTTTTTCTTGATTATTTTTTTATCGGAAGTCTCAAAACGCTTTTCCACCACCTGCGATTCACGTCCCATATGGCCATAAGCCGCCGTTTCGGCATAAATAGGATTGCGTAATTTCAAACGCTCTTCTATTGCCTTTGGACGCATATCGAAAATTTTGCCCACTTTTTCGGCTATTTTGCCATCGGAAAGTTTCACGTTAGATTTTCCGTAGGTATTCACGTAAATACTCATCGGTTTTGCTACACCAATGGCGTATGCAACCTGAACGAGCACCTCATTTGCCACGCCTGCAGCCACAAGGTTTTTGGCAATATGACGGGCAGCGTAGGCAGCACTGCGGTCAACTTTTGAAGGGTCTTTACCAGAAAATGCTCCACCACCGTGCGCACCTTTTCCTCCGTAGGTATCGACAATAATTTTACGACCGGTGAGACCCGTATCGCCGTGAGGACCACCAATAACAAATTTGCCAGTTGGGTTTACATATAGTATATATGATTCGTCGAAAAGCATTTGCACACGAGCAGGCAAAGTTTTCAGCACACGCGGAATAAGAATTGTTTCTACATCTTTGCGAATCTGTTCAAGCATTTGTTTGTCGGCTTCGTCTTGCGCTTTTTTAGTATTGTCGGTAGGCAACACAAACTCATCGTGTTGCGTAGAAATAACGATTGTGTGAATTCTGCGTGGTTGATTGTTATTGTCGTATTCAATTGTTACCTGACTTTTGGCATCGGGACGGAGATAGGTCATTTGTTTGCCCTCTTTGCGAATGGCAGCCAATTCTAGCAAAAGTTTATGCGAGAGGTCGAGCGAAAGAGGCATATAATTGTCAGTTTCGTTAGTAGCATAACCGAACATCATACCTTGGTCGCCAGCGCCTTGATTCATTGGGTCTTTGCGTTCCACACCACGATTGATATCGTCAGATTGTTCGTGAAGTGCCACCAAAACGCCACACGACTCTGCATCGAATTTATATTCACTTTTGGTGTAACCTATTTGTTTTATCACACGGCGAACTGTTTTTTGCACATCGATGTGTGCTTCGGATTTCACTTCGCCAGCCACTATTGCTTGTCCCGTTGTAACAAGCGTTTCGCAAGCCACTTTTGATTGCGCGTCTTGTGCCAAATACTCATCAAGTATAGCGTCAGAAATTTGGTCTGCCACTTTGTCGGGATGTCCTTCCGACACCGATTCTGAAGTAAAATAATACATAGTTGTATAATTAAGAATTATGAATTTTGAATTAAGAATTACACACGTAATTATTCAAAAATATAACTATGGTAAGATTTGGCAAGAAGCCGAAAAGAGAAGAAAAATTTTAGCATTTTTTCTCGTGGTTGCAAGCAATCAAATCTGTCCACGTTGTATTTCGACACAAAGGTACTGTTTAATTTTGAAATATGAAAGAAAATAGGAGGTTAAAAAATATTTTGCGGACACCTATGAAATAAAATTCTTTTATTTTCTTCCAAAATCTGCGGGAATTTCGCCCCATTCGGCAGTTTCCCATTTCACGATTTGAGTGCGGTATTCATTCGTTGCTAACCATTTTTCGGCACGACGAATAAGGTCGAAAAGGACTTTGTTTTTGGTGGTTTCTTGCAATTTTGTGCGACATTTTTTTGCTTTCACCCAACTGATGGCGTTTGCGCTGTCGGAGTACAATGCAAGTGTAGAATTATTTTGCTTTAGCAAAGCAAGTCCGTGCACTATGGCTAAAAATTCGCCGATGTTGTTTGTACCTTCTTCAAAAGGTCCATTGTGAAAAATTTGTTCGCCCGTGTCGGTCATCACACCTCGATATTCTACTAAACCTGGATTTCCACTGCAAGCGGCATCTACAGCTAATGCGTGAATTTTGGGTTTGGTGGTTGATGTGGATTTTTTTTCAGTAGCATCTTTGCCGATGTATTCGCTCGGACTACATTTGAAGGCGTTTTCGGCTTCGCTTTGCGTGGCGAAAGATTTGTATTTGGCATTGGCAAAATTCTCAATTTTCTTTTTGCATTCTTCCCACGAAAAGAAAATACCTTTTTCCTTTCCTTCCCAAACCACATAGAATTTCTGCTTTTTTGCCATTTGACAGTTAAAAGTTAAGAGTTAAGAGTGTTTATTTGCTTATTTGTTTATTTGTTTCGCTTTACTCGGTAATTCTTAATTCAAAATTCTTAATTCAAAATTATCAAGTAATTACCTTTTGTGTAGTCCGCACTCGCGATGTTCGGGGTCTTCCCACCACCAACGACCAGAACGTACATCTTCGCCCTTCTCAATGGCTCGTGTGCAAGGTTGGCAACCGATGCTTGCAAAACCTTTGTCGTAAAGTTTGTTGTAGGGCACAGCGTTCGCCTTTATGTAGTCCCAAACTTGTTCTTCAGTCCAATTGATAAGTGGATTGACTTTTATCAGTCCGTTAAGGGTGTCTTCTTCTATCATTCGCATATCGTGGCGAGTGACAGATTGCTCTTTTCTAAGTCCACAAATCCAAGCATCAAGTCCTTCAAATGCACGTTTTAGTGGTTCGAGTTTTCTGTATTGGCAACAAAGATGGCGTTTTTCAATGCTTTCGTAAAAAAAGTTTACGCCTCCATTGTCTGTAACCATTTTTTCGATATTTTCTGCTTTAGGAAAATACACTTTCAGTTTGATGCCATATTTCATATTTGTACGGTCAATCAAACTATATGTTTCGGGAAAAAGTCGTCCAGTGTCGAGCGTGAAAATTTTTGCGTCCTTTTTTATTTTTAGAATCATATCCGTGAGAACTTGGTCTTCAATACTCAAACTTGACGAGAGCGCAATTCTGTCGCCAAATTCGTTCAAAAAGAATTTCAGCACTTCTTCGGGCGACTTGTTCTCATATTGTTCGTTTAATGATTCTATGTTCATTGGTGTTTAATCGTATAATTGAATTATTGGACTATTGGTTTATTAGCACATTGACTAATTTGCTAATTATTTTTATTTCTCACTTCTCACTTCTCACTCCTCATTTCTAATTTAACTAAACGCTCCTTCCAAATATTTTTTTGTGAGTTCATTTTGCGGATTTTCAAACACTTGCGATGCTTCGCCCGCTTCTACTATTTCGCCGAGATACATAAAAACAACGTAATCGGCAATGCGTCGAGCTTGGCGTAATGTGTGCGTTACCATCACAATGGAATAATCTCTTTTCAGATTTACGAAAAGTTCTTCTATTGTTTTGCTCGAAATTGGGTCGAGAGCGCTGGTAGCTTCGTCTGCCAAAATAATTTGTGGTTCTACTGCCAAACTGCGTGCCAAGCAAAGTCGTTGCTGTTGACCGATTGAAAGCCTTACGGCAGGTGTGTTCAGTCGGTCTTTCACTTCCTCCCAAAGTCCAGCCGCTTTCAAATAATGTTCAACAATTTTGTCGAGATTTTTGCGGTTTTTAATGCCGTGTATGCGACAGCCGTATGCCACATTGTCGTAAATCGACATTGGTAGTGGACAAGGTCGTTGCGAAACCAATCCGACCTTTCGTCGGTGGTGCGTTAAATCTTCGTTCTCGCTCAAAATATTTTTGCCGTGAAGCATAATTTTACCATCGACATTTAGCCCTTCAACCGAATCAATCAGGCGATTGAAAGTTTTGAGCAATGTAGATTTTCCACAACCCGAAGGACCTATAATGCAAGTGATTTTTTTGTCTGGGATTTGTACGTTTAAGTTTTTCAAAATATGATTTCCCTTAATGTACAAATTAAGATTTTCCACCGATATTTCAGACGAATCGTTGTCGCTCACAAATTTACGGTCGGGCGTAGCATTGCTGAGCAATTCTGATGTGGTGAATAATTTATCGAGAAAAGGAATTTTCATTATAATTTATTTTTAGAAAATTTACTTGAAATCAATCGTCCTAAAATACTAAGTATCAAAACGATAATTGTAAGAACCAAAGCGGCTGCATAGGCACGATTTTGTACTTCTTTTATTGGACTACTTAATTGAAAAAACACTGCCAAAGGCAATGTGGCTGCTGGTTGCGATAGCGATGTAGGTATGCTGTCGGAGTAGCCCGAAGTGAAAAGCACTGCGGCAGCATCGCCTATGGCACGCCCAATAGAAAGCAGAGTTGCAGTGGCAATTCCTGGTGCAATTTGTCGCAAAACTACGGCAATTGTTTCCCACCTTGTGGCACCAAGCGAATAAGTGGCGTCCAAAATGTCGCGAGGGAAATTGCGTGCCACTTCGTCCATCGAACGGATGAAAATTGGAATAATCAGCAATGTGATGACAATTATACCACCAAGTACCGATGTGCGAAGTCCGAAATAAATCATTATGGTGAAACCAAAAGCGCCATATACGATTGACGGAATTCCAAACAAAACATCGTATGCCAAACGTGCAATATAGGCTGTTTTTGATTGCGATTTCAAATAAACATTTAGGAAAAACACAACGGGAATACTGATGATAAGTCCTAAAATAGTAGATGCGCCCACAATGTACAACGAACCTACAATGGCATTTAAAAATCCACCTTCTTTGCCAATGTAAAATCCACCTCCTGGAAGTTTTGTAATCATATCCCAACTCATTGAACCCCAACCTTGTTTCAGTATGGCGTACACGATGCTAAATACGAAGCCAAACACAATAAGCGTGGCAACGAACATCAGGAATCGCATCATTTGTTCTTCAAAGTGTTTCATTACGCATACGATTTTTCGACGCGGTACAAAATTACGCGCGATATTACATTAAACACCAACACAACTACAAACAATATCAATGCAGCAAACATCAATGCGGCTTCGTATTGTGGCAGCGAAAGCATTTCGCCGTAGTTGTTGGCTATAAGTGCAGGAATTGGGTAGCACGCATCGAGTATGCTACGAGGCACTTCGGGCAAGTTGCCACACACCATCAAAATGGCGATAGTTTCGCCCATAGCGCGCGAAATAGCTAATACTACCGATGCCATAATTCCTGGAAAAGATTTTTTCAAAACAACTTTTTTTGATGTCTGCCATTTTGTAGCACCGAGCGATGTAGATGCATCGCGCAATTCGGTTGGTAGCGACGAAAATATTTCAATAAACAAACTCACCAACAAAGGTAGAATCATTACGCCAAGCACAATGCCACCTGCCAAAACGGTGTAACCCGTAGAAAAATCGACAAAATGTGGTGCAAATTTGTTTGAAATCCAAGGAATGATAAGCAATGTTCCCCAAACACCGTAAATTACGGAAGGTAGTCCTGCCAAAATATCGAGTGCAGGGAAAACATATTTTTTAACGTAAGATTTTGCGTATTCAGTCAAGAAAATTGCTGTGAGCAACGAAATAGGAAGCACCCAAAGAACAGCCACAACCGTAACCCACACTGTACCAGCAATGAAAGGCATAAAACCAAATTGCCCTTTCAATGGTCGCCAGTTGCTCGAGAAAATGAGTTCGCCAAGTGAGTGTTCCTCAAAAATAGGAGCAGATTTAAGGTAAAGCCCGATGCCCATAACAACTACCAATACCAATGAGGCAATGGTGAGTATGTACATCAAACCCCCAGCAGTTTTTTCTTTTACGAGTCGGTAATTAAAAACTTTTGCTACGGCAGATTGCTCTTCTTTTTCGGTCAGTTCTTTTTGTATTTCGCTGTCTTGCATCTCGTTATTTCAAGAGTTCCAAACCTGCATTAAGCTTGTCTTCTGATATTCCGATATATCCTGTAGGAATATTTTGTGCTTGTCCGTCGGTGAGAATATATTTCAAAAATTCTATTACGATAGGATTTGTCGGTACACCGTTTGTAACCAAATAAAGGTCACGAGCAGGAGGCGAAGGATATTTGTCTTCGGCAACTGCTTTGATGAAGTTATCTTTTGTGTCGTAAAACAATTCTTCAGGGTCAATTTTGCCGTTGTCGTTTGCATCTACAGGTAGAACAACGATGCCAGGATTTGGTTTGCGAGAGTTCTCATCGTAGGCATAACCGATATTGTTTAGTCCGATAGCCAACTTGTCGTTTTGTACGGCTTGTGCCACACCAGGGTCGCCAAAAACTGCTGTTCCGAGTAAATCTTCTTGCTTTGCACCGAGCCACAATGCCCAAGTTTCGGCCGCACCACACGCATCGCTACGTGTGTAAACGCGAACGGGTGTTTTGTCGCTATTTTTCATTACATCGCCCCAAGTTTTATATTTTCCTGTGAGCCAAAGTTCTTGCGCTGCTTTTTTTGAAAGTCCAACTTTCAAAAGGTTTTTCAAAGCAGGATTGTTTACGTTGATAGTCGGCACTACAGCATCTTTTGCTACAGCAAAACCAAGTGCGCCTTTTTCTATTTCTTGCGGATAAATCTCGCGCGAAACCATTCCTAAATCAACTACTTTTGCCAAAACATCGGTCATACCTTTGCCTGCACCACCAGCCGAAATGTCAATTCTTACGCCAGGGTGAAGAGTTTTGAACTCGTCAGCCCATTTCACTGCTAAAGGATAAAGAGCAAAAGCACCAGAAATAGAAATGTCGCCTTGCAAATCGCCGTCGGCAACTACGACTTCTGGTTGATTGTTGTTACTATTAGTGTTTCCACACGAACCGAGACTCAATACAGTAGAAAAAATGAGTATCGAAGTAACAGATTTTATTAGAAATTTCATATAAACCTTTTTTATAACTTTTCACAAAGATAAGAAAAATGTTTTTCATTGTTCTTAAAAAAATAAACAACTGCCACATTAGTGGTCAAAAATATGTTCATTCTTCTTATATCTCGCTTCTCGTTTCTTGTATCTTGCTTCTACAACACAGTTACAATGCCAGCGAAAATGGCGTACAAAACCAAGTAGCGAAGGAATTTACCTACTGTCATTGCAACCATTGTCAGCACCCAACTACTGCGCATCAATCCAAGTGCGATGACGATGGCAGAACCGATGTACGGAACAAAAGCGAAAAAAGCCGCCCAAACGCCATATTTATCCATAAATTTGGTGGCTTTCGCCAATTTTTCATCGCTCACTTTAAGGTATTTCTTTATCCATTCTGGTTTTCCACAACGTCCCATAAGGTAACACGTCATTCCGCCCATCACATTGCCGATGGTAGCAGAAACAATGCACCACCACGGATTTAGTCCAATTTTTAGTAATGCGGTCATTACTAATTCCGAACTAAAAGGAAAAACACTTCCCGCAATGAAAGCGGCAAGTGTAAGTCCCCAATATCCCCATTCTGTGCAAAAAGCAAGAAAAGATGTGAGCATTGTTAAATTTTATTAAAATTACAATGTGTTAATTCCTGCTATTTTAACCGTTTTGTCTATTTTCAAAATAAGTCCTTGAAGCACTTTGCCAGGACCGACTTCGGTGAATGAATCGGCGCCATCGGCAATCATTTTCAGAACAGACTGTGTCCATTTAACAGGAGCTGTAAGTTGCGCAATAAGGTTGTTTTTGATTGTTTCGGCATCAGTTTCTGCTTTTGCCGTAACATTTTGATATACTGGACATACGGGTTTGCAGAAATTTGTTTCGGCAATGGCAGTAGCCAATTCTTGTTTTGCCGGCTCCATAAATGGCGAATGGAACGCACCACTCACAGCAAGTTTCAGCGCACGACGAGCACCGAGTTCCGAAAGTTTTTCGCAAGCAGCATCAATGCCTTCAATAGAACCAGAAATTACCAATTGACCAGGACAGTTGTAGTTGGCAGGAACAACACCATCAATCTCGTTGCATACATTCTCAACCACATCATCGGCTAAACCGATAATGGCTGCCATTGTAGATTGTGTCATTTCGCACGCTTTTTGCATTGCTAAAGCACGTTTTGATACGAGTTTTACGCCGTCTTCAAACGACATCGCACCTGCTGCGACTAATGCCGAAAATTCGCCGAGCGAGTGACCTGCAACCAAGTCGGGTTTGAATTCTGCACCAAGCATTTTTGCCAAAATTACGGAATGAAGAAAAACGGCAGGTTGTGTTACCTTTGTTTGCTTTAGTTCTTCGTCGGTTCCGTCAAACATTATTTTGGTAATGTCAAAGCCTAAAATATCGTTGGCTTGATTAAATAATTTCTTTGCTTCGTCAAAATGTTCGTAAATTTCTTTGCCCATTCCTACGAATTGAGCACCTTGTCCAGGAAATACGTATGCATTCATTTCATTAAGTTTTTTTGTTTTTGCAAATGTACAAAAAGAATCAAGGTATTAAAATGAAATTAAAAAAAACTTCAAACAGTTTGCATTTCAAAAAAAAGATTATACCTTTGCAGTCGCAAATGGCGAGATAGCTCAGCTGGTT
>DCHK01000060.1:10920-32125 GCA_002315615.1 Bacteroidales bacterium UBA1754
TCCGGTTCATACCCGGGAGGTTGAGGGTTCAAGTCCCTCTCTCGCTACCAAAATTCTTTCAATCGATACTTTGTATTGGTTGATTTTTTTTTTGAATGAAAAATATAATGTAAAAATGAAAAAGGTTATTCTTGTTATTGGATGCGCCCTAATGGCAATGTGTGTGAATGCACAAGATTTTGTATTTGGCGACAATCTTCTAAGTGCCAACGTAGGTTTTGGCGGTCACGGTCATAAGTATGATTATAACACGAAATTCGATTGCGTAATGATTCCGCTACAAGTTTCTTACGAACGTTGTGTGGCTGATAATTTGATTGACGGCAACGCATCTATCGGAGTGGGTGGGAATATTTCGTATGGAACGCGTGCAAAATCAACCACTCGGACTGACGAATATAATATTAAATACAAAAGTAAATGTCGTTATAATTGTTTAGACGTTGCCGCTTTTTGCAATTTTCATTATCAATTTGTCGATAAATTAGATACATACGTAGGTATGCAAATTGGTGGTGGAACAGGTTTTTGGAAAGCGAAAGAAAAAATAGATGGCGAGAAAGTAGCTAAAGCAACAGGTTCTTCTGCCGATGTAGTTTGGGGAATGTATCTTGGTGCTCGCTATTATGTGGCAGATTCATTCTCTATTTATAGCGAACTTGGTGGCGGTATTCATACTTCTATTTTCAAAGTGGGTGTTTCGTATAGATTCTAAATTTAAGATAAAATAACATATTGTAAGCGAGGACTGGAAAATCGGTCTTCGCTTTTTTTGAATTTTCTTTCATAAAACGGAATGATTTTATACCTTTGCCGACGTTTTGGTGTCCCACATCGCAAGTGCGATTGGGGTGAAAAGGGAATTTGGTGAAAATCCAAAGCTGTACCCGCAACTGTAATTCTCAAAACAAGTTTTTTTCAATCTCCGCCACTGTTTTTATGAAAAATGGGAAGGCACGAAAAAACGAGAAAAGTCAGGAGACCTGCCAAAACGGAAATAAGAAATTTGTTCGGGACTAAACAAAAAAAAAAGAAATGCAACAAAAATCAAAAATTGCGTTATTGGCAGTGTTTGCCAATATTTGTGCTCTTTCTGCACAAAACGACACGATTTCGCTCGGCGAAGTAACCGTTATTGGTAATAAGGAAAAATTCCAAATTGGCAGTAAAGTAGAAAAAATCGACTCAGCGAAATTGGAAAAAAATTCGGGCTGTTCGTTAGCCGAAGCACTGACAAAGTACGTGCCAATTTATGTAAAACAAGATGCCGACGGACTTTCGTCCATTCGTTTTCGTGGTACAAGTGCCAATCATACGGCAGTTTTGTACGATGGCATAAATTTGAATTCGCTTACGTTAGGACAAACAAATTTAAGTCACGTGCCAATGTTTTTATTTGATAATGTAGCGGTGCAATATGGTGGTGCATCGTCGTTTTACGGTACCGATGCCATTGGAGGAAGCATTTCAGTAGGAAATGATATTGCTTGGAACAAAGGTTTGCACGCTAAGGTGCAACAAGATTTTGGCAGTTTTGGGCATTGCTTTACGGGACTAAAATTTAATTTTAGTAACAAAATAATTGATTATAAATTAGCAACTTACCATTCGCACACTAAAAATAATTTTCCTTTTTATAATGATATTTCTGCTATACGAGATACTACAAAAAACGCACGAAACGAAAAATTTGGCATTTTGCAAGAAGCAAATTTCAATTTGAAAAGTGTGGTGCTTTTTGCTAAAATTTGGTACGAACACGATGCGCGCGAAACGCAACCCGATATGTACACCAACTATTACGGCGATTGTCGCGATTATATTTCTGACAAATATTTGCGAACAGTTATCGGTGCGAAATTTTATCGAGTTCAGCACAAACTGTCGGCAAACGTGGGATACGTGAAAAATTACGAACTCTACAACCATAATCACGATGAAAAAATAGAGACAAACACCATTTTGGCGAATTTTGAATATCAAAACAATCGTTTACTTAAAGGCGAATTGTTGGCAAATGTCAATTTTCTGCACATTGTGCCGAATATGTATGCTTACGACGAAAATTTAAAGGAAAATAGGTGCGAAATTTCCGTTGCCTACAAAAACGATATTTTTCGGTGGTTAGACGTTTCTGCTTGTTTGCACGAGTCATTTGTAAGTCATTATAAAAGTCAATTTTCGCCATCTATAGGCACGCTGTTTCGTGTCGTTTCGAGAGAAAAAATTGATTGGAACATTACTGCCAATGTGTCGAGAAATTATAAAATCCCAACGTTCAACGACCGTTTTTGGCAACCTGGCGGAAATCCAAATTTGAAGAACGAAACAAGTATGAATTACGAAGTTGGCAGTAAAATTTCTTATAAGAGCAAAATTTATACTTTTCAGTTAAATATGAATGTTTATTTGCTGAAAATGAACAATTTAATACAATGGGCACCGACCGATTATGATGCTTATTTTTGGACGCCACAAAATGTGGAAAGTGCCAAAAATAAAGGTCTTGAATTTGGTTTGCTAAATTGTTGGAAATGGCGTGATTTCAGTGTAGAACTGACGGCAAATTATGCTTATTGCAATGCACAAAATAAAAATACAAATTGTCAGTTGATTTACACGCCAAAGCATTTGGCAAACGCACTTTTTGCCTTCAATTACAAACTATGGAGAGCCGATATTTGCGCCACTTACACAGGAGAACGAATTTCCGAAACAAACAAAATACTTGACGATTATTTCTTGACGGACATTACCATTGGCAGAAAAATCCGTTTCGGCAGAAATGCCATCGACCTTTCGGCAAGCGTGAATAATGTTTTTGGTGTTTCGTACCAAAATCAAGAAAACTACGCAATGCCCGAAAGGAATTTCCGAATAGGTGCTAAGTGGAAATTTTAAGAGATTTTTTACATTTTAAAACCTCTCAGAAAGTCGTCAATATTCATCGGTTTTTTGCCTGCCAACTGTACGCGAAGCAATTTTACGTAACCGTCTCTTACGCTCACTTTCAACGAGTTTCCTTCGGTAATAAATTTCCCCGTTGCTTGGTTGTGCTGACAAATTTCCGTTTCGCTATCAAAAATTTTCAGTCCAAGTGCAACGCCTTTTGCATCGGTAATTTCTATAAAAGCGGCAGGATATGGCGAAAGTCCGCGAATGAAATTGCGTACATTTTCGGCTGTGTCGTTCCAATTTATTTTGCAAGTTTCTTTGAAAATTTTTGGCGCAGGTCGCAGTTCGCTATCAGCAATGTCGTCTTGCGCAATGGTTTTTACGTTTCCTTGTTTTATTAGTTCAACTGTTTCTATCACTGCTTTTGCACCGATGGTCATCAAGGCATCGTGAATGCTTTCGGCGTTGTCGTTGCGAGTGATGGGAATACGTTTTTGCAGAATAATGTTTCCTGTGTCAATTTCGTGTTGTAGAAAAAATGTGGTAATTCCCGTTTCTTTGTCGCCATTGATAATTGCCCAATTGATAGGCGCTGCGCCACGATACTGTGGCAATAGCGAAGCGTGAAGATTGAATGTTCCCATCGGCGGCATATTCCAAACCACTTCGGGCAACATACGAAATGCCACTACGATTTGCAGGTCGGCTTTCAAAGCGCGAAGTTGTTCCAAAAAAGTTTCGTCTTTTAGTCGTTCGGGTTGCAAAACGGGCAAATTCTGACTGACAGCATATTCTTTCACTGCCGAAGCACGCAGTTGCATACCACGTCCAGCAGGTTTGTCGGGCATTGTAACTACGCCCACTACATTATAATTATTTTCAACTAACGCCTTTAGCGATTCTACCGCAAAATCTGGCGTTCCCATAAAAACGATACGCATAAGTAATTATGAATTTTGAATGAAGAATTTTGAATGAATTAAAAAGATTTTTTTTAACTATTTTGTTATTAATTTTCAATTCATAATTCAAAATTCTAAATTCCGAATTATCTTTTGTCGATTCCCCACAAAAGTTTTTCTCTTAGTGAAGTGAAAAATGTATGATTTTTGCGTTTCACTACTTTGATGGGAAATTCTCCTTTTTGAATTTTAAGTTTGTCGCCGTTGTTGAAAATGGAACTTCGTCCATCGATTGATACCAAAAAACTATTGTTTCTGCTTTTCACATCCAAATCAATTACCCAATTGTCTGGAATAACCAATGGGCGCACGTTCAAACTGTGTGGTGCTACGGGCGAAAGTATTAAATTGTTTGCTTGTGGCACAACAAGCGGTCCACCTACGCTCATCGAGTAAGCAGTAGAACCAGTCGGCGTAGCAATTATCAATCCATCGGCAAGATAGGTGTTCAAAAATTCACCATTTATGGTTGAATTTATACTTATCATCGATGCGCTATCTTGTTTAAGCACAGCAATTTCGTTAAGAGCATACAATGGTTGTTCAATGTTTTTGTTGTCGGTAGTGAGTTTAATAAGTGTGTGTTCCTCTACGGTAATTTTTCCGTCGAAAAGTTCGCCGATGGCTTCGCGCACTTCATTTTTCATCACATCGGTCAGAAAACCCAGATGCCCTGTGTTGATACCTAAAATTGGAATATTTTTGTCGCCAATAATGTTTGCAGTAGTCAAAAAAGTACCATCGCCACCAATGCTGAAAGCGAAATCGGCACTGAATGCGTCGTTTCTGCCGAAGGTACTGTTGATGGCACTCACGTTGTTTCCACACGATTTCAAAAAATCGTAAAAACACTTTTCTGCTATTACTTCTGCATTCTTTTCTTTCAGTGCAGATAGTACCTCGTCCACCTGTTCGATGTACTCTTTTTTATACTTATTTCCGAATAATGCAATTTTCATCAAAAAAAAACTAATAACAAATAACTTTTACTAACTTTGTTCGTTGATGCAAAGATATTTTAATAATTGAAAAATGACAAAATTAAGTGTAAATATAAATAAAGTTGCAACAATAAGAAATGCTCGTGGAGGAAATAATCCCGATATTTTGTTGTTTGCAAAAAATTGCGAACGCTTTGGTGCTGAAGGCATTACGGTGCATCCGCGTCCAGACGAACGGCACATTCGCTATCAAGATGTACGCAATTTGCGTCCACTTATCACTACCGAATTTAATATTGAAGGATATCCTTGCGAATCGTTTATTGAATTAGTGCAAGAAGTTGTGCCACATCAAGTTACACTTGTGCCAGACGCACCCGATGCAATAACTTCCAATGCAGGTTGGGATACTACTAAAAATGAAAAATTTTTGACCGAAGTAGTGAATAAATTTCACGAAAAAGGAATTCGGGTTTCTATTTTTGTTGATACAAATTTGGAAAATATCAAAAATGTAGTAAAAACTGGAGCCGACCGTGTGGAACTTTATACCGAACCATACGCGTCGGAATACGCTACCAATCGCGAACAGGCAATTGCCGACTTCGTGAAAGCCGCAAAAGTAGCAGAGGAATGTGGACTAAAAGTGAATGCTGGACACGATTTAAGTTTGGAAAATTTGAAATATTTTCACGAGCAAATTCCTTTTGTGTCGGAGGTTTCTATTGGTCACGCACTTATTTGCGACGCACTTTATTTGGGCATCGAAAAAACTATTAGCGAGTATAAAAATTGTTTGAAATAAATAAATCTAAATAAAAATGAACTTGAATTTGATTTTGCAAGTGTCACAAACAGTGACAGATAGTTTGAATGTAGCAACTGCATCAACTACAGAAACCGTAGTAGAAATGAATTATTGGGAAATGGCAACCAAAGGTGGTTGGATTATGATTCCGTTGCTCTTGTTGCTTTTGTTGTCGGTGTATATTATTGCCGAAAGAATGGTTACCATTCGTTCCGCTTCTAAAGAAGACCCTACTTTTATGAATCGTATAAAAGATTACATCATTGATGGAAAAGTTGATTCTGCCATAAAACTTTGTCAGCAAACAAACAGTCCTTCGGCTCGTATGGTCGAAAAGGGAATTTCTCGTTTGGGTCGCCCAATGCAAGATATGATGGTGGCTATCGAAAATGTTGGAAATCTTGAGATTTCTAAACTTGAAAAAGGTCTTTCGCTTTTGGCTACTGTGGCTGGTGGCGCACCGATGATAGGATTTTTTGGAACCGTGACGGGTATGGTAAAGGCGTTTTTCGATATGGCAAATTCTGGAAACGATGTAAATATGACGGTGCTATCGGCTGGTATTTATCAAGCAATGATAACAACTGTAGGTGGTTTGGCTGTGGGTATTGTAGCATATTTCTTCTACAATTACCTTGTTTCGCGTATTGATAGCGTGATTCGCAAAATGGAAGCGCGTACAATGGAGTTCCTCGATATTTTGAACGAACCTGCGTAAGCCGTTTTTTTTAAGAAAAAAATCTCTTTTTTACTATTAACTTTTCACTTTTAACTTATTATGTTAAAACGAAATTCAAAAGTAAGTGCAGAGTTTTCAATGTCGTCGATGACCGACATTATATTCTTGTTACTGCTATTTTTTATGATAACATCTACGGTGGTGCAAACCAACGCCATCAAGGTACTTTTGCCTCAAAGTACGAAGCAAGAAACGCAAAAGACAATTATCCGTCTTACCATCGATGCCGACCTTAATTTTTATGTAGGTCAAGGTAGCGAAAAAGACCAACCCGTAGCGTTCGAAGAAATTGAGCCGTTTTTGCTGATGACCGATGCAAAAGCAGACGAAATGTATGTGGCACTTTATGCCGACGAATCTGTTCCTTATCGCGAAATAGTTCGTTTGCTCGACGTCGCCAATCGTAATAAATTCAAAATGGTTTTTGCCACTCGTCCGTTGGAGGATTAATTTATGAGTAAAAAATCTGAAACATACGGAGTTGTTTGGGCAATAATCGTCGCCTTGTTATTATTCCTTTTTCTCTTCTTTTGCGTCATTAAAGTAACATTTCCAAAAGAAGAAGGAGTTGAAGTGAATTTTGGCGATGTGTTGCAGTCTTCTGGACTATACGAACCTGCACCTGCCGAAGTGCTTGCTATGGCTGAAACGCAACCTGCTGCCGAACCTCCTTCACAACCTGCACCGCCCGTAGAACAAACTGTGCAGACGCAAGACTTTGAAGAGTCGTTGGCTTTGAAGGAAAAAAGACGAGAAGAACGAAAAAAGAGGGAACAAGAGCGGCAAGCAGAAAAAGCCAGACAAGAAGAAATCAAGAAAGAAGAAGCGCGTTTGGCTGAGGAAAAACGCATAGCCGACGAAAAAGCAGCGAAAGCGGCAGCAATTAGCAATCGTGCCAAAGGTGCGTTTGGTGGTGCTGGCAACGGAAGTTCAGCAAGCGAAGGAACATCAGCATCGGGAACGGGCAACGAAGGAAATCCACTCGGTACAAATTCTAAAAACACAGGATTTGGTGGCGGAACTGGTAATGGTAGTTCGGCGTCTTTTTCGTTGGGAAACAGAAAAATAAGCGGTTCAATTCCTCGTCCGTCTGACAATACACAAGTGGTAGGAAAAATTGTGGTTGAAATTGCCGTCGATGCATCTGGTAATGTAGTTTCTGCTACTATCGGTCAGGGTACAAACATTACAGAAGCATCTGCACGTAGCGCAGCATTGTCGGCTGCTCGGAAAGCAAAATTTACCAAAGGCGAACGTACCGAAATAGGAACGATTACCTACAATTTTAAATTGGAATAAATCTAAATAAGAATTGTAAACGAATAAAAATAAAACGTAAATGAAATGTTATATTTTTCTTGCCGAAGGTTTTGAAGATTCCGAAGCAGTAAACACCATAGATGTTTTGCGTCGCGCCAAAGAGGACGTGAAAATTGTGTCAATTACAGGAAACAATTTGGTAACCTCGTCTCACGGAATTGCCATTCAAGCAGAAATGCTTTTCGAAGATGTTGATTTCTCTGATGGCGATATGCTTATTTTGCCTGGTGGAATGCCTGGAACATTGAATCTGAAAGCGTTTGCACCACTTATTGAACTTATAAAAAATTACTATAACAAAGGTAAATTTATTGCTGCTATTTGTGCTGCGCCGTCTATTTTTGGCGAATTAGGTTTGCTAAATGGCAAAAAAGCAACTTGTTTCCCTGGTTTTGAAGACAAATTGCTTGGTGCCGAATATACCTCATCGTCGGCAGAATTCGATGGCAACGTCATTACAGGTCGCTCGGCAGGAAATGCAATGCTTTTCGGACTGAAATTGGTTGAAGCACTCGAAGGAAAACCTTTCGCCGAAAATCTTGCAAAATCAATTGTAATGCCAGAATAGAAAATATAAATTTTACGATTAAACATTAAACGGTTAAACATTTTGAAACTCAAACTCCTAATATTTCTTATGGCTACAATAACAACAGTCTCGGCCAAAAATCCTTTTTTCGAGGATTACGGCACGCCTCACGGCACAATGCCTTTCGACAAAATAAAAAACAAACATTACAAAGAGGCTTTTGAAGAAGGTATGAAGCGTCATAAAGCCGAAATTCAAGCCATAATAGACAATCCCGAACTTCCAACTTTTGAAAATACGATTCTCGCACTCGAAAAATCGGGTAGATTGTTAGGTGATGTTTCTTCGGTTTTCTTCAATCTGGAAAGTGCCAATTCCGATGATGAAAAACGTGCCATTTCGTTGGAAATTTCGCCAATTCTTACTGAACATTCAAGTTTTATTTCACTTAATGAAAAACTTTTTGCAAAAATAAAAGCAGTTTACGAACAGCGCGAATCTCTTTCTTTGAATTTAGAACAAAATCGTTTGCTCGAAAAAACTTACGATGGTTTTGTGCGTTCGGGTGCATTGCTTTCGGTTGAAGATAAGGCGAAACTTAAAGAAATTTGCAAAGAAAAAAGCGAACTTACTTTGCGTTTCGGGCAAAATGTTTTGAAGGATATGGCAGCGTTTCGGCTAAATGTTACCGACAAATCGCAACTTTCTGGTCTGCCAGAAGATGTGTTGGAAGCGGCTTCGCAGACGGCAAAAGAGAAAGGCGAAAGTGGTTGGACATTCACACTTTACGCGCCAAGTTACGTACCTTTTATGAAATATGCCGACAATCGCGAACTGCGTCGTCAACTTTATATGGCTAAAAACACAATGTGTACGCACGGCGATGAAAATGACAATATAAACAATGTAAAACGCATTGCTGAACTCAGATTGCAATTGGCAAAAATGCTTGGCTCAAAAGATTATGCTGAGTTTGTGTTGCAAAAACGAATGGCAGAAAACGAAGCAAATGTTTATAATTTGCTCAATCAACTGCTCGAGGCGTACAAACCTATTGCACTCAAAGAATGCGAAGAAGTGAAGAATTACGCAAAACAACAAGGCGCTGACTTTGAACTGATGCCTTGGGACTGGTCGTATTATTCCGAAAAACTAATGCAAGAAAAATTCAGCATAAGCGACGAAATTCTAAAACCATATTTTGAACTCAATCGAGTGCGAGGTGCTGTATTTGGTTTGGCTACAAAACTTTATGGCTTGACTTTCGTCAAGAACCAAAAAATTCCAGTTTATCATCCTGATGTCGAAGCGTTCGATGTGCTCGATGCCGATGGCAGTTTCTTGGCAGTTTTGTATGTCGATTTTTTTGCACGCGAATCGAAAAAAAGTGGTGCTTGGATGACGGAGTTCAAAGGTCAGTGGAAAGACGAAAACGGCGACTCTCGTCCACACATCTCGTTGGTGATGAATTTCACGCCACCTATGGGCGATAAACCTGTGTTGCTCACGTTCGACGAACTTACTACTTTTCTTCACGAGTTTGGTCACGCCATTCACGGAATGGTGTCTGACGTTACTTACGAATCTTTGTCGGGTACAAGTGTCTATCGCGATTTCGTAGAACTTCCTTCGCAGATAATGGAAAATTGGGCGTCTGAAAAGGAATTTCTTGATGGTTTTGCCGAACATTATCAAACCGGCGAAAAATTGCCGATGGAGTATATTGAAAAAATAAAAGCTTCCGAGAATTTCAATGTTGCCTACGCTTGTCTGCGTCAATTGAGTTTCGGATTTCTTGATATGGCTTGGCACACACTAAAAGAACCATTCACCGGCGATGTGATTCAGTTTGAGCGCGATGCTTGGCAACAAACGCAAATTCTTCCTTCGGTAGATGGAACTTGTATGAGTGTGGATTTTAGCCACATTTTTTCGGGTGGATATGCCGCAGGTTATTATGGCTACAAGTGGGCAGAAGTGCTCGATGCCGATGCTTTTTCGGTGTTCAAAGAAAATGGTATTTTCGACAGAGAAACTGCCGACCGTTTCCGTAAGCAGATTTTGCAACGTGGTGGCACCGAACACCCAATGGTGCTATACAAGCGTTTTCGTGGACAAGAACCATCTATCAATGGTTTACTCGAACGAAATGGAATAAAAAAGTAGCAAAAATTCACGATTTCATTTCAGTCGTATACATACTTCGGAGAAGGTTAATACGCATAACTGTTGATGTAGCATAGCGAAACTTTCAGTTATAAGGCACATCAAAAAGAGAATAAAATATGAAACGAAAGAACGACATAATGAAACAAGCACTGAAAGCGGTGCGAAAACTCAACAGAGAAGAGGAAATCAGAAAGTTTGGCAAAACATTATGTTATAGTCATATAGAGTCTAACAAAAAGCATTATTCTCGTAAGCAAAAACACAAAAACAACGGCGAAGAATAGCACCCCAAATTTTGAATCACGAAGATATCATACAAAATTATAGCACCTACTTGCTCTTGGAAAAATCGTTTTCGAAGAATACGGTTGATGCCTATATGCGCGATTTGCAAAAACTTCTTGATTTTCTTACCGAAAAAAGCAAAAACTTTCTCAACGTTGATTACCAAACACTGCAAGACTTTATTGTAGAAATTCAGCAGAACGGACTGACAGCCCGTTCGAGCGCACGCATAACATCGAGCATACGCAGTTTTTACAAATACCTTTATCTTACAGATATCATAAAAACAGACCCAAGCGAAATGCTTGAATTACCAAAACTCGGCATCCATCTGCCCGAAGTGCTCAGCATAGAGGAAATTGATTGTATCATTAAGCAGATAGACCTATCGCACCCACAAGGGCATCGAAATCGTGCCATAGTAGAAACACTGTATAGTTGCGGACTGCGCGTGTCTGAAGCCGTAAATTTACTATTGTCTAATATCAATTTCGAGGACGAGTACATACGCGTATTAGGCAAAGGTAGCAAAGAGCGTATCGTACCCATCTCAAAAGTAGCAATAAAATACATCCGTCAATGGCTCGAAGACCGTAGCCACATCAACATAAAACACGGAAACGAAGACATTCTTTTTCTCAATAGACGAGGAACAAAACTCACACGTGCAATGGTGTTCCACCTAATAAAAGCGTATGCTGCGGAGGCAGGAATAAAAAAGAACATCAGTCCGCACACGTTTCGCCACTCGTTTGCCACACACTTAATGATGGGTGGTGCCGATTTGCGTGTGGTGCAAGAATTGCTTGGACACGAATCCATTACCACTACCGAAATTTACACCCACATTGATGTAAGTATGCTCACCGAAACCATTCTGCACTACCATCCTCGCAACAAAGAATAGACTTTCGAACATTTACTTATTGATAATTGATTTCGTATCTAATTCTTTATTTTCTATTTTTTCTTTTTGATAATTAATAAATTAGTTCTAACTTCGTGCAGTTATAACCTTAAATTTCGATGAAGAAATCTATATTTTCTTTGTTCGCTCTCGTTATATTCACTTGTGCGAACGCTTTTGCAGTCCCATCAGCAACTATCGATTACGGAACACCCACATCGGCAACAGATGCCGTTTGGAACACCGCCACACAAAACAATATAACCTACGCTTCGGTAAATAGTTCGCAAAACTTTTCTGCAAACTGGAAAGGATATTGGGATAACAATAACTTGTATCTGCTCATCACAGTAACAGACAATGACTACCAATCGAACACGTGGAACGGCGACGCTACCGAAGTATATATCCGTCCGACCAACGGCAGTGCCATTCAACTTGCCACCAGCGCCGACGGCACAGCGTACAAAAACGATACCTATTTTTCGGTTTTGGTCAGTCAAAACGCCACAGCAGGATACATCAAATATTTCTATACCATTCCAAAAACCAATCTTTATAATTTTGCCAATAAATCGCTGTATTTGGACATTGCAGTAGATTATTCAAATTATGGTATGGCCACTCGCGAATCTCAATATTCTTGGGGCGAAGACCCGCATTCCAATATGAATAACCCTACCACTACATTCGGCACGGTTACACTCGAAGCAAGCAACAAACCCACAGAAACCAATGCATTGAGTATTTCTGCCTTGGGAAGCAGAACATCTATCTACGAATTAGGCGACTTTGCGTGCCTTGTGGCAAGCATTACCACAGACGCACAAAACGACGAATCAATACAATATATTTGGAAAAAAGATGGCGTGCAATACACGGGCAAAAACTACAACAACAATAACATTAGACCTACAGCAGCGGGCGTTTATACTTGCGAGATAACTTATGCCAACGGCACAAAGCACTCTACTTCAAATGCCATTACTATTACTACTACCAACAATACAGACAATTATCTGCGTAAGCAAAACGCCATTACTAACCTACCGATAATAGTGATTAGAACAGGAGATACACAATTGCCAAGTTGGAACAGCGCAAATCATTGTGGCGCAGGTTGCACTCCAGCAAACACTAAAATTCCCGTCGATATGAAAATAGTATGGAACGGCGAAGGTGCAATCAATTCACTTGCAGATATGTCCGATAACGCCAGTGTGTATTACGACCGCAAGGCACGCATCAATTATCGTGGTTCCACTTCGCGCACAATGGCTAAAAAGAACTTTGCCCTTTCTACTTGCAAAAAGAACTTGACCGATAACGGAGAGATAGAAAAAGGCAAAGTGGATATGTTTGGTTTCCCCGAAGGAAAAGACTGGGTACTTTATGCCGCATATCAAGACAAATCGATGATGCGAAATAAATTGGCTATGGAAATCAGTCGCGCTATGGGATACTACGCAAGTGCTACAAAATATGTAGAACTCTACATTGATGGCGAATATTGGGGCGTATATGTATTTATGGAGAAATACGAACGAGACGAAAATCGCATAAATGTAACGAAAGAGCCCGAGGGCAACACAGATGCCTCGAAAACGGGATATGTACTAAAATTCGACAAAGTAAACTTGAAAGACCCCGGCACTTGGTTCCGTGGAGATGTTACTTCCATTAGAAGTTTAAATTGCTTAGACGGCAATTGCTACCAAAACGCATACAAAGGTTGTGGAAGTCACGGCGGATGTGGCGATGCCGCAGCATCTACCACCAAACAAGGTTGGGAGATAGTTTACCCAGACCCTGCCGATTTTTCTGGCACAAACGACTATCGCTTGACTTACATCAAGAATTTCTTGACAAATATGGAAATTGCCCTCTATAATGCAAAAACAGATGCCGACTACGAAGAAGTGTTCGAAGAGTTTATCGACCTTCAGTCTTTTGCCGACTTTATGCTGATAGAGGAATTTGCTCGCAATACCGATGGCTATCGCGCAAGTATGTGGTTTTCAAAAGATGTAGATGGAAAACTGAAATGCGTAGCACCTTGGGACTTTGAAATGGGTTATGGAAACTCGCGCACACACGGCGGTTCGCTCACCAACATTTGGCAACACATGTATGCCGCCAGCGAAAGTTGCAATGGTCTGAACTACGGCGACAGCGAACCCTACTACCCTATCCCATTTTGGTGGGAGAAACTAAAAAGAAGCACTTGTTTCAAAAATATGCTGAAAACACGGTGGGAAATGTTGCGTGCAACAATTCTCGACAAAGATATCCTATGGAATCGCGTGGATAGTATGGTGAATGTATTGCAAGCCAATGGTGCCATTACAAGAGAAATGAATAGATGGTCGTGGGCAACAAGAAACAGTTGCGTAACTGGTTGCAAAACACCCGCCTACAACAATTGTCCTTGGATTATCGTACCTTGGGACGATAGCATGACCAATAGCGACGGAACGAAAATTCACCCAATGCCTACCAATATGCCAAAAGGATTCACTTGGGGAGATTACACCAAAGACAACAATGGTAAAAAAACGCTGACATACAACAACGAATATATGCTGATGAAAGGTTGGTTAGCCGACCGCCTAATTGGTATCGACAACCTTATTTCTGCATTGGGTGCAACAACGTTCAACGAAAGCGGTTTCAAAGACTGTGCGCAATACCCAGATTTGCAATTTAAGATAAGCACCACCGACAACGTAACCGAAATTTGCGACAACGGCGAATACTATGTTACACTTACCATAAACGATGTCGTTACAGGAACGCACTCACTCTCGTACCAATGGAAGAAAAATGGAGTCGACATAATTGGTGCCACCAAAGATTCCATCGAAGTGAACGAAGCAGCGGTTTACACTTGCGATGTAACTATCAATTACTTAGGAGGAATTCCTACCTTGTATCAAAACTATTCGGCACAAGTAACGATAACCGACAAGAACTGCGCCACCATTGCCGAAAATGTGAACGAAGACGAAGAAATTATCTCCATCACTGCCTACGATATTTTAGGTGCAGAAATCGGCAAATACTACTCGCTCGACGAGATGAAAGAAAACCTTCCTTCAGGCGTAAACATCGTAAAAGTAGAAACTACCAAAAATAGTTTTGTGAAAAAATTATTAGTAAAATAACATCTTTCTCATATTTTCGATTGGGGGATTATTGACGCAATTCAATAGTCCCTCAATTTTTGTTATAAACACTTTTGCAATAAATTTTCGCATATCGAATCGTTTTTATGTACCTTGAAATGTACATTTCAACGATATACAAAAATCCGTTTGTCTTTTTTGCACTAAATAACTATCTTTGTAAATTATTACGAAATTTTCTATTTATGGAGAATAAATTATTTATATACAACTCTTTAACAAGAAACAAAGAGTTATTCGTTCCGCTCAACGCTCCACACGTTGGTTTGTACGTTTGCGGTCCTACAGTTTACGGCGATGCACACCTTGGTCACGCACGCCCAGCCATTACATTCGACATTCTTTTCCGTTACCTCACTCACCTCGGCTACAAAGTTCGCTATGTGCGAAATATCACCGATGTTGGGCACCTCGAACACGATGCCGATGAAGGCGAAGATAAGATTGCAAAAAAAGCACGCTTGGAACAAAAAGAGCCGATGGAAGTGGCACAATATTACACAAATCGCTTTCGTAATGCTATGGCGGCACTTAATGTTTTGCCACCAAGCATCGAACCACAAGCATCAGGTCACATTATCGAACAAATAAATTTTGTACAAAAAATATTAGATGCTGGTTATGCCTACGAGAGTCAAGGTTCAGTATATTTCGATGTAAAAAAATACAACAACGATTATCACTACGGAAAACTTTCTGGTAGAAATATCGACGAACTTTTAGAGACCACTCGCGACCTTGATGGACAAGACGAGAAACGCTGTTCGCTCGACTTTGCTTTGTGGAAAAAAGCACAACCCGAACACATTATGCGTTGGCCTTCGCCTTGGAGCGATGGTTTTCCTGGTTGGCACATGGAATGTTCTGCTATGGGCACCAAATATCTTGGCGAAACGTTCGATATCCACGGAGGTGGTATGGACTTGGTTTTCCCTCACCACGAGTGTGAAATTGCACAATCGACCGCCGCTCTCGGACACGAAACGGTAAAATATTGGATGCACAACAATATGATTACCATTGCAGGAAAGAAAATGGGGAAATCGTACGGCAACTTCATCACCCTCGATGAATTTTTTAAAGGTTCGCACAAAGACAACGAAGGCAACGAGATGCTTGAGCAAGCGTATGGTCCAATGACAATTCGTTTTTTTATTTTGCAAGCACACTACCGCAGTACGGTAGATTTCAGCAACGATGCCCTACAAGCAGCCGAAAAAGGTTTCTCTCGTTTGAGTGACGCCTATGCCCGTTTGATGAAAATAACGCCAGCAGCCACCTCAACGGTTGATGTGAAAGGACTTCGCGAAAAATGCGAAGAAGCAATGAATGATGATTTGAATACGCCAATCGTCATTGCACATTTCTTCGATGCGGCAAAAGCCATCAACACCGTAACCGATGGTAAAGGCACAATATCAAAAGAAGATTTGGACGAATTGAAAGATATGTTCCACACTTATCTTGAAGATATTCTCGGTTTGAAATTGGTTGCCAATTCTTACTCAAACAGCGATGCCTACAAAGGTGCAATTGATTTATTGCTCGAAATTCGTAAACAAGCAAAAGCAAACAAAGACTGGGCTACATCAGACAAAATTCGCAACGAACTCACTGCTCTTGGGTTCAATGTAAAAGATACCAAAGATGGCTTTGAGTGGAGCATATAGAAGCGAGTTGTGTGTTATGTATGGAATGTATTATGTTTTTTTGATATTTGTCCAACTGTCCAAAGCATCAAGAAATTAAAACAATTAGCGAATTTGGCAATTTGCAAGTTATGAATTGTCCAACTTTTAGAGTTCAAATCAAGAATTGTATCTATAATTAACCTAATAGACTATGTACAAAAGATTTCTTGCAATGTTAGTCGTTGTTCTGCTTACCTTAAATGGTTGGGCGGAGAATGTGATTTTGATTGAACACAATGACGGTAAGGTATCGCGGTTTGTATTCGACAGTGAAGCCGAAATAAGTTACACAAGTAGTAACTTAATTATTGTTTCGAATACCGAACAGGCCATTTTCGATTTGACCACCTTACACAAAGCCACTTTTCAAATAGACGATACCGCTATCGACGAGATGCAGACTGTGCCTACTACATTTTTTCTCAAAAACAACACTATAGTAGTAGAGAACGCTCCTGCCAATGCGTTGATGCAGATTTATGCCGTCAGTGGTCGTTGCATTGGAAAATGGCACACAGACAGTCAGGGGACTTTGTTGGTGAATATGAATGATTTTAGAGATAATATTTATATTGTGACATTAAATGGTATCACCTATAAAATAGTAAAACAATGAAAGTCCGACTGACCATATTTGCCTTGCTGCTTTCAGTGTTTGCAACCGAGGCTCAACAACAAGCACACGTGGTGGTATCACCATTATTAGAAACAACTTGGAATCAATGGACACCTTATAACAACCTTTGTCCGAAAAATGATCCAACGGGGTGTGTGGTTACGGCTGTGGCACAAATAATGAACTATTGGCAATGGCCAGAAAATGGATTTGGCACACACACGCACGAAGGTCTTGGCGTAACGGTGGATTTCTCCAAATCTACCTATAAGTGGGCAGATATGAAAAACGATTATGCTCAAGACTATACTGACGAACAAGCCAACGCCATAGCACAATTGATGTACGATTTAGGTATCGGCTACGATGCTAAGTATAGCACCACAGGCACAAGCATTGGCTTTGGTGTAAGATTATTGTCCGACCATTTTGGCTACGACCCGGCATGGACAAGTGTTTCTGGCGTGAGCGAGAGTGAATTGGCAACATTTATCAAGGACGAATTGGATGCTGGCCGTCCTGTGTTGTATTGTGGCTACCATACTAATCAAACCGATGAACAGTCTGGACACGCACTTGTTTGCGACGGCTATACTTCCGATGGTTATTTCCATTTCAACTATGGTTGGGGTGGATTGCACGACGGCTGGTATCAATTGGGTGACCTTTACGAATACAACTACAATGTCAGTGTATGGGGCAATCTGCAACCATCTGGCGGTTCGCTTATTACGGTGGGCGATTTTACCTATTGCCTTTTCCCTAATGGTGAAGCCGATGTACGCGATTGCAGTCTAACTTCAGGCGATATTACCATTCCTGCTACAGTGACTGTCGGAGAGAAAACCTACCGCATCACCAATGTACATCTGCACGGCACTTTGGCAAACAAATCATTTCAAACTGTTACGATAGGCAATAATGTGCGCAGAATATCGGCACAGTCGTTTGTGGCTACAAGGATAGAAACACTTGTTATAGGAGATGCCGTAGAAGAAATAGGTGCAGGTGCTTTTGCGTCAGCAGGCATCAAGAATCTCACTATAGGTCAATCGGTGCGTTACATTGGCGACAAGGCTTTTATGGCAAATACCCTCAGCGCTGTTACTTGTTATAGCAAGTCACTAGAAGTGGGCGATTTCGCATTTCAAAGCACAAATATAAAAGATGGCGAATGGCTCGGGTGTATCACTCGAATGGGTGAACAGGCATTTGCCAACACTAAGTTGGAAAGTCCAAATTTCGCTAATGTGATTGAAATCGGCAGTCGTGCTTTGGCTGGTAATTCGCTGAGTTCAATCAACTTCCCCGCTACTTTGAAAAGTATTTCCACCGATGCGTTTTGGGGTTCAGTCCTTTATTATATCAAGATTGACAAAAACAATCCGTGGTATTGTACCGACGATACGAGCACGAACACAATGATTCTTAATCGTCAAAAGACACGACTTGTGATGGCTATCCCTACAGCTATGTATAATTACAGTTACACTGTGCCATCTACTGTTATTCATATCAACAAGAATGCTTTCCCACGTGAGGCAAAAAGTGTAAAAATTCCTGCTTCGGTTGTCGAAATGGAGGGTGCTTTCGCACGTTGCGAGAAACTAAAAACCGTTTACTGTTATTCAACAGAACCAATCGTCATTACCAATGAAACATTTATGCCTGTAATATTCGAACAAGATGCTACACTATATGTGCCGACAAATTGTGACAGCGCATATAGTCAAGCCACAGGATGGAAACAATTTACCAAAATTTATCCTGAATTGGAGGCAGTGCCGTCTGAAGTTCCAACTTCAGTCTATCGTATGACAGCCCACTGCAACAATGGCACGGCACAAAGTTTTGCCGTAAGCGAAATCGACAAGGTAACTATCGGCAATGACAATAAACTGACGGTGGAAGGGGTACAAGAATGGGAAAAACAAATAAGTGATATTGACAGTATCACTTGGCGCAAAGACTTCATCTACGAAGATGGAGAAATCTTCCTGCTAGACGATTCTACATTGACTGCCGAAGCTCTCTATTGCAAGGTGATACTCGACCCTACGATCATTGATAAAGAAACGACACTAAGCATACGCACATCGCTCACTTCTCCCACCAAAATAGATGGGGCTGTGCAAGGTGAGATTTTTGACATTTGCTTGGGCAATGGCCTACACGAACTGACGGGTACTGCCCATATACGAGTGCCTATGCAACTGAGCGAAAACGAATTGGCTTGTGCTGCGTGGTACAATCACGAATTGGAAGAATGGGTACCAGTCAATGGTTGGTACGACCATACAACAGGAGAATTGGTCATTTCAACCAATCATTTCTCAACATTTGGTGCTTTCACTATAGACAAACGCTATACGCGCGCCGCAAAACTTACAGCATATTATCTGCCAGAGAGCAACACCCCTCTCTCTGAAGTGGTGAACAATTTGCGTACCATTGTTACATCTCCCGACCCACTGACGGCAGCTGCAGATTTCTATGTCAATGACCTCAACACTGCACTGCAATTAGGGAACGATTTTACATACAATGCATTGAAAGGGTTTGGGTTTGAAAGTGAATTTCTGAATAAGTTCAGTGAACGTCTTTCATATTTCGGAATGGCACTTGGTGCCTATCAAGTGGCGCGTGCCGCCTATCAGGGTAACGATGAACAAGTGGCTGGAGGCACTTTGAAACTAATGTTGGGAAGTGCAACTAATGCTCTCAACAATGCCTTATCGTCAAAAGTGATGAGTGCATCAATGGCTTCGGTCGCTTTTATTGATTATGCTATCAATCGTTTTGCCGAAGAAGCTTGGAGCGGTCGTAAAGATTTATACAAGGCGGCCTTCAATTATTACTATAGCAAAGCTGGACGTGCAGCCGTTAATCCTACTGAAGGGCGAGGCTTCCGTACCGCTACAGATTGGTACAAAGTGCTTTATCCTGTCTGCTCGCGTACCAATCTAACCGAAGAAGGTATGAAAACAGTAATAGACTCAATCGTAACTGATTATTGTTGGGAATACTGGTACGATACCGATGCACAGACCATCTGCACTACCGAGGCCACCAATATGGGCTATACCTATAGTGGAGGACTGAACGAAAGCATTCGCCGCGAGTTGTCCAATGAACTGCGTGCCTCGCTCTACAATGGTACTTTGGTAAGTGTATTCCAATGTATCAAAAACCATAAGGAAAACGAATTGTACGAAGAAGCATCAAAAAGCCTTGATGAATATTGTAAATTGATGAATCGTATTGTCACTATACATATCAGCGACAGTGGTGCAAAAGGCAAATCGGAATATTTTGGCTACACAATGCAGTTCGGTGGCATCAACGAAAAAGTTACTGACCCTGAATTGTGGCAATGCACGCTCGACTCAGTAGGTAGTGGATATATTCAATATCGAGTGTTTGCCTTCACCGATGCAAGTCTCGCTCCCGAACTTATCCTAGTGTCACCCGATGATGAAGAATTGGCACGCTATCCGTTCACAATGGATTTCAATGGCAATAAGATGGTAGCAGAAATAGACTTGGCTGGTGGTGGCATAGAAATTCCAGCAGAAGACGCTTGGAGTTTCGACCTTAATCCTGCCTATGCACTCGATGACGAAGAGAAACCTGCACATCTTCTTACGATGGAAGATGTACATTTGTGGGACGGTATCAAAGAAGCATTAGCCGACAATCGGCAAATGTCACCTGATAAAGGAGGCGCATTCAATATATCTGCCGAAGGTGTAACAATCGAAGGAACGGTCGACACACAAACACATACTGGTTCTGGTACATTCAGCATCAATGCCACAACGGCATATAACAATCCTTTTACTGAAGCCGAAATATTTGACCGTTGGTGGAACGTGTTTACAAAAGGTGAGATTAACACCGACCAGTGTTGGTTGAAACAGTACACGGCAACGCACGACATACAGGGAACATTCACTGTTGGATACAGCAATAAAGCACAACGCTATGTGATTCATCTGCAAGGTACAGGTACTTGCTCAATGTCTGGTCAGAAATACACTTCTGGCGACAACTCGGTGCTTGTTTACGATAACAAGACAGGTACTTGGAGTTTTACCGACCGTATAATGGACACAGAAGCAGTTCACCTTAATAATGCACAGGAAACAATGGACTGCG
>DCHK01000007.1 GCA_002315615.1 Bacteroidales bacterium UBA1754
TCGATAATGGTTACGAACTTTTCGTGAAGCGTTGCGCCAATGGTCGTGGTATGACAACCGATGTAATTAAGGCAATTGCCGAAGGTCGTGTTTGGACGGGCGAAAAAGCATTGAAAATTGGTTTAGTTGATGAACTTGGTGGATTGAATGAGGCGATAAAATACGTTACAACCGAAAACAATATAAAAGATTACGAAATAGCAGAGTATCCAGAGTTGGACGATATGATGACGCAAATAATGAATTCGCTTGAATGCAATGTGCAAACATCTATAGTGAAAAGTCAGTTAGGCGAAAATTACGTTCATTATCAAGCCATCGAGCAAATAAAAAATATGCAAGGCGTACAAGCGTTGTTGCCTATTGGTATGGAGGTAAAATAAAATCATAAAATCAGAGCGAGAAGTGAGCAAAATTCATAATATAAAATTCATATTTCAAATTTTCCTTTGGCCGTTTTCGGTTATTTATGGTATTGTGGTTGGCATCAGAAATTGGTGTTTTGACAAGGGAATTTTGCGCTCAAAATCGTACGAAATGCCAATTATTTCAGTGGGAAATTTGGCGGTTGGTGGAACAGGGAAAACGCCTCATACCGAATACCTTATTCGTTTGCTGAAAGATAAATATCAAATAGCAACATTGAGTAGAGGTTATGGTCGTAAGTCGTCGGGTTTTGTTTTGGCAGATGAAAAATCTACGGCAAAAATTATCGGCGACGAACCTTTTCAAATGTGGCAAAAGTTTCGCAATATCAAAGTGGCAGTTTGCGAAAGTCGTTGCAATGGTGTTGAAAAATTAATGAGTCAATTTGCTGATTTGCAGGTTGTTTTACTTGATGATGCCTATCAACATCGTTACATCAAGTCGGGACTTTCCGTAGTTCTTACTGACTATAATCGTCCACTTGCTACCGACAATTTGTTGCCAATGGGACGTTTGCGCGAACCGAAAAAGAATATCAATCGTGCTGATGTGGTGATAGTTACAAAATGTCCTGCCGATTTGTCGGATGCAGAGATGTCAAAAATCGCACAATCGTTGCACCTTGGTGATAAACAAGAACTGTTTTTCAGTACATTGCAGTATGAGAATTTACATCCGTTATTTGTAAAAAACGCAGCGGCACTCGAAAATACCGATTTGCGTAACAAAACAGTGCTTTTGCTGACAGGCATTGCACATCCCGAATTGATAACGAATTATTTGAGCAATTATGCGAAAGAAGTTGTGCCAATGACTTATTCCGACCATCATTCTTTTTCTGATGCCGATTTTTTGAAAATAGAAGAACGCTTTTGTGCTATTCCTTCAGACGAAAAAATAATAGTTACTACCGAAAAAGATGCTGCACGTTTGCGCAATTTTTGTTTTGCTCAACACGTGATGGAAAACGTTTATACACTTGGCATAAAAGTTGAGTTTTTACAGCAAAAAGAAGAAATATTTAACAAAAAAATATTGGACTATGTTGAAAAAAATAGAAGAAGCCGCTGAATTTATTAAGCAACGCATTAGTGTTAAAACAGTTATTGGTATAGTGCTTGGCACAGGTTTGGGCAATTTGGCAAAAGAAATTGACACCGAAAAAGAAATTCCGTATGCCGAAATTCCAAATTTCCCTGTTTCTACTGTCGAGGGACATAGTGGCAAACTGATTATCGGTCGTTTGAATGGTGTGCCTGTATTGGCAATGCAAGGCCGTTTTCATTATTACGAGGGTTACGATATGAAAACCGTAACTTTTGCCGTGCGTGTGATGCACAAAATAGGCATAGAATATCTGTTGCTTTCAAATGCTGCGGGTGGTATGAATCCTGCATTTCACATAGGCGAACTGATGATTATAAACGACCATATCAATCTTTTCCCGGAAAATCCGTTGCGAGGCAAAAATTTCGATGAACTTGGACCTCGTTTTCCCGATATGAGTGAGGCATACGATGTTAATTTACGAAAATTGGCGTTCCAAATTGCTAAAGAAAATAATATCCCAAATGTGAGCGAAGGCATTTATGTTGGTACGCAAGGACCTACTTTTGAAACTCCTGCCGAATACCGATTTTTTCATCGCATTGGTGGCGATGCTGTGGGTATGAGCACTGTTCCCGAAGTTATTGTGGCACGACACGCAGGTATGAAGTGTTTTGCCATTTCTATCATCACAGATTTGGGCATTGAAAATAAAGTGGAGAAAGTAAGTCACGAAGAAGTGCAACTTGCTGCAGCCAAAAGCGAGCCGATGATGACTCTTATTTTTAAAGAGTTGGTGAAAAAGATTTAGTCTTTTCTGCTGAATAACTTTATGAAACAAGGCACTACTGCTAACGTGTAAACGTATGGCACAAACATTCCTACGAATCGGGCGTAACTTGAACCAATTGTGCCAACAGTCCAACCATAGGTTTCGTTGTAGATAAAGTAGAGCGGAATTCCTCCAAGTATTATCCAAGTAATTTTTGATAAAACTTTTTTGGGAGTTCTGAATTTTATGAATCTGCGTTCTATTATCCATCCGACTAAAAATCCTGAGAAAGCACCTGCTGCGCCCCAACAGTCTTTTTGCATCTTTTCGGGGTCAACAAGCAATTTTCCGTCAATGTAATCCATTGGGTATGGTTTGAAAGTGATGTAACACAAAAATGCGATAACTGTTATTATTCCTATTCCAAAGAAGAGTAAATCTCCGTTTTTGTGTTGCTCAATTGTGTGAAGTATATACGAATTGAAAACAATCACGCAAAAAGTTGCAAGAAGTGCTACAACTACGTCTTGTGGCGTGTGTACACCCAAATAATTGCGCGAAAATCCAGTAACGAGAATCATCAAGATGAGTGCAGTACCAATCCAAAATCGCTTACTTTTGAACAATAACCAAGCACCACCACCATAATAGGCAGTTGCGGCTTGCGTATGTCCGCTTGGAAAAGAATACCCAGTGGCTGTTACGATGGAATCTCCTGCGGGAATTATGCTTGCGTCGCGAATCCAAGGACGATAAACGCAAAAAGTATTTTTAAAAGTAGCATTCACCAAGTATCCAAACGACGAACAAATTAAAAGAAATGTTCCACTTTTTTTGCAGAATGCCCAATAAATGCAAGCACACACTATGAACGGCCAACAACTGATAGATAGCCACGAAATCCATTCCATAAAAGGTGTGAGCAGATTATTGGTAGAATTTCTAAATTCTTGCAAAAGCAATAAATAATCAATATCCATTTTTAATCGAATTTTGTTTGGTTACAAAGATAAATATTACCGCAGAATTTTACAATTCGGTTTCTTGCCATTTGTTGTCGTAAAATACATTGATGCTTTTGAAGCCCGCTTGTTTTAGTAGTTGGTAGGTTTTTCTCAGTCCACTATCTACGTTGTCGGGGTTGTGGGCATCGGTATTTACCACCACGGGAATTTGCATTTCTCTGATGAGAGGGTAGAACTGCGGATGTGGCGATGAAGTTCCTTTTTCTTCAACAGATTTTGTGTTTATCTCGAGTTTCAAGTTGTGGTCTTTCACGCACTGAAGCATATCTCCAAACGCATTTTTGTACCAAGTTTCGTTTATGCTGAAACCTTCGTATTTGCTCGCTCTCGATGCCAATTTGTCGCTATGTGCGATAAAATCGATGCCTCCGAGTTTAATCATTTCCTTTTCACATTCAAAATATCGCAACATTGCTGCTTTGATGTCGCCATCGAAAATATTGTCCAAGCCTTCTTGAAAAACTTCTTGCGTACCGAAAATATTCCAAAATCGTCCACCGGGAATTTTATCGACATAATGCACTGAGCCGATAATGTAATCGAAAGTTTTGTCTTTGAAATATTCGTTTTTTGCATTCGAAAAATCGCCTAAATAATCAATTTCAAGTGCAACGTAAAACTGTATTTTGTCGGCATATTTTTCTTTCAGTCTGAGGTGCTCACGGCGATAGTCGTCGTAATCATCTTTCTTTAGCGTCCATTTGGTGTCGAATGGCAGTGGTGCGTGCGATGATATGCCGTATGAGTCGAAACCCTTTGCAATGGCGAAACGCAAAAATTCTTCCATCGATGCGTGTCCGTCGCAAAACCAGCAATGAGTGTGTAAATTTGAAAATATCATCTTCTTTTTGCGAATTTTCTTGAAATAAAAAAAGGAAAAATCAACTAAGATTCCCCCTTTTTTGTTTTGTCTTTTGTTGCGGAGGCCCGACTCGAACGAACGACCCCCAGGTTATGAGCCTGGTGAGCTACCACTGCTCCACTCCGCGATTTTCTTTCTGCAAAAGTACTGCTTTTACAAATAAAAGCAAAATAAAAATGCAAATATTTTTCAATAATATTGATAAGTAATTGAAAATAAGTAAAATAATTACATTCAAAAAACATTTTTTGCCAATCTTTTTATTACTTTTGTAAATTAATTTTGTGTATGACAAGTTTTGCAGAAATAATATCAAGTATTGCGTCGTTCCTTTGGGGATGGCCACTTCTTGTCTTACTGCTTGGTACGCATCTATTTTTTACCATTCGTTTACATTTTGTTCAACGTCATATTTTCAAAGGCATTCGGCTTGCTTTGGTTGAAGATAAATCAGGTGGCGATATTAGTCAATTTGGTGCTTTGTGCACGTCGCTTGCTGCTACTGTCGGCACGGGTAATATCATTGGCGTAGCGGTGGCAGTGTCGGCTGGTGGTCCGGGTGCTGTGCTTTGGATTTGGCTTACGGGCGTATTTGGTATTGCCACAAAGTATGCCGAAGGACTTTTAGCAATAAAATATCGTAAAAAAAACAAAGACGGTTCCTATTCTGGCGGACCGATGTACGCACTTGAACACGGTTTGCACTGCAAGTGGTTGGCAATATTGTTTGCTGTGTTTACGGTGTTGGCATCGTTTGGAATTGGTTCTACCATTCAGTCAAACACTATTGCATCTACAATGCGTGCTACGTTTGGTGTGGATGA
>DCHK01000065.1 GCA_002315615.1 Bacteroidales bacterium UBA1754
TATTACGAAAAGAAAATAGAAGAGAGCAGGCAGATTATTGAAAGTATGAATTCCAAAGAGAATTTGGAAACTTTTGCTCGCGAAAAATTTTATATGAAAAACGAAAACGAAGATATTTTTATTATCGATGAAGACTAAAAATACTTTATATTACATTGGTGCGATATTGGTGCTGATTGGTACGATACTTGGAATTTCAAACACTAATTTTGCGTGCTATGTGTTGGGAGTTGGTGCGTTGGTTCTTTTAGTGCTTCGTTTTGTTTATCCTGTGCGTTCTGATAATTTTAGGATTCGCCGACTTGAAAGGTTGCGTTTTTTTGCAAGTTTGCTGATGGTTTTTGCTGCTTATTACCTTTATCAAGAAAATAATGTTTGGGTGTTGTTGCTTCTTATCGCTTCGGTATTTGAGGCAGTTGCAGCGTTCAGAATGCCCAAATCAGAATAAAATTATTCCCATTTTACGGTTCCAATATTTCCCATCATCCAACGAATGTGTTTGGATTGTCTAACCATATATTGGGTTTCTTTAAGTGGATTGCGTTTTAGTGGATTTGGCAAAACTGCTGCCAACATTGACGCTTCGTATTTGGTGAGCCTTTTTGCCGACTTGTTGTAATAATGTTGCGAAGCCGCTTCGATGCCATAAATTCCGTCGCCAAATTCTATCACGTTTAGGTAAACTTCCATAATGCGCTGTTTTCCCCAAATACATTCTATCAAAACGGTGAAATAAGCCTCGAATGCTTTTCGTACGTACGAATGACGATGTGTTAGAAAAACATTTTTGGCACATTGTTGAGAAATGGTGCTTCCGCCACGTTCGCGCTTGCCAGATTGCGATTCTTCTCTCGCTTTTTGTATTTGGTCCCAATTGAAACCATGGTGTTGCAGAAAAAGATCGTCTTCGCCTCCCATCGCTGCCAAAACCATATTTGGAGATATTTCCTCAAGTGGCACTGCTTTGTATTCATAGTCCCAACCAACTTTTGAGTCGGACGACATTGCCCTTATAGCCATAATTGGCGTAATTGGTGGGAAAATAAATCTATATACAACGACTGTTGAGACAGAAAGAATGACGAAAATTAAAATAATTTTCAAGAGAAAGCGAAAGAACTTTTTCATCAGTTAAAGATTGTTTGGAATGAAAGATTCGACTGCCAAATTGTAGGAATTTAAGCCAAAACCTACGATAGTTCCGCTACACACGGGCGAAATGAATGAATGATGTCTGAAATCTTCGCGTTGAAATACGTTTGAAATATGAACTTCCACCACTGGAACTTTAATTGCGCTGATGGCATCGGCAATAGCCACAGACGTGTGTGTGTACGCACCAGCATTTAGTATTATTCCACACAAATCGGAGAAACCGACTTCTTGTAGTTTTGTTACGATTTCACCTTCTATATTCGATTGGAAATAACTGATTTCCACTATATTGGTATATTTTTTTTGCAAAACATTTAGATAATCTTCAAAAGATTGAGTACCATAAATTTCTGGCTCACGTTTGCCGAGCAAATTCAAATTAGGTCCGTTGATGATTAAAATCTTTTTCATATATCTATTTGTTAACTGATGATTGCAATAATTCCACTGAAAATCATATAGATATAAATGATTTTTCGAAGCAAATTGTTTGGTACTTTGTCGAAAACCCACTTGCCTAAAACAGAACCGATAACCACGCCAATGCAAGCGTATAGCGTACTCCAACCTACAAAAGACGTAACGAATCCGTTTCGTGCTCTGAAGTAGGTCATAATCACGTTGGTAATAAGGAAGTATGCCTGACAAATGGCCATATAGCGATTTTTGTCATCGTGTTCGGCTGCCAAAAAATAGATGACGGCAGGAGGTCCGTGCATACCAAAAAGTCCGCCCATTACACCACTCAGCGAGCCCATTGATATTTGTAAAGTATGCGTTGGTTTTACTTTGATTTTGTTACTGAAAAAAAGCAGATAAACGCTCAGTAAGATGAGCGCTATGCCAAGCAAAGTTTTTAGTAGATGAGAGTTGTCGTTATTCATTGCTACAAACTCGATGGCAAAGTATGAAAAAACGGCAAATGTGCAAAATATGACGATGAGTTTACGCCAATCGACCAATTTGTAGAGCCACGCAAGAATGTATAATGATTGCAGAGCCGATAGCAGACCAGAAAGGGTAGTCGCTTCGCCGTATGATGGGCATAGGTAAGGCAACATTGTCATAATGAAAACACCGAAACCGAAACCACAAACGCGCTGAACAAAACTTGCGCCAGTGCAAAGCAGTATTAGGAATAGGATGGTAGTGATTTCCATTTTGACTTAAAAGTGTTTCTATTATAGTGCAAAGATAGGGATTTTTTAACTTAATTCATTAAGAATAGCACATTAAAGATGTTTTGCTATTTTTTAGAATATTATTTGTGTATATTTGAGCATTGAAATAAAAATTAAATCAAATTATGTCTCGCGAAAAAGAAATAACGCGCGTTACGCTTGTTGGCTCGGTAGTTAACGTAGTGCTTACCGTAGGTAAACTATTTGCTGGGTTTGTAGGTCATAGTGCCGCTATGATTTCGGATGGTGTGCATTCGCTTTCTGATTTTATTAGCGATATTGTTGTGTTAATTTTTGTGAAAATTTCGTCAAAAGGGAAAGATGAGAATCATGATTTTGGACACGGGAAATTTGAAACATTTGGCACGCTTTTGGTAGCCCTTTTGCTTATTATTGTGGCTGTAAAACTCTTGGCAGATGGTGCTTCTGAAATCATTAGTTTGATGCACGGCGAGATAATAGAACCGCCCACGATGATAGCACTTTGGGCAGCGGTGGTTTCTATAATTTCAAAAGAAATACTTTACTGGTACACAATAAAAGTCGGCAAAAAAGTTGATAGTCCAGTAGTGATAGCCAACGCTTGGCACCATCGTACCGATTCGTTTTCGTCGATAGGTTCGCTATTGGGAATTGGTGGTGCTATTCTTTTAGGAGAAAAATGGACAATTCTCGACCCGATTGCAGGATGTTTTATCAGTATTTTCATTATGGTGGCGGGTATCAATATTGCATTGCCAGCAGTCAGAGAATTGCTTGATGTGTCGTTGCCTATTGAGATGGAAAACGAAATAATAAAAGTGGCAAGTTCGGTGCAAGGTGTTGATAATGTTCACGAACTGAAAACGCACAAAAACGGTCCGAGCATTATTATTGAGGCGCACGTAGTGGTGAATCCACACATTACAGTTGTGGAGGCGCACGATATTTCTACCGCCGTAGAAGACGCACTGAAAGAGCATTTTGGAAAGGAAACGCAAATTTCTATTCATATAGAGCCTGACGAAGAGGCAAAATAACAAACTAAAAGAGCGAAATATGAAGTTATTTAGAAGTGCAATTTGTGGTGTTTTATTGTTTTGTTTCGTAAATATTACGGCGCAAGACTATATTCCGTTTAATGGTATAGTAACAGACGCACTTGGTACGCCTATACGCAAAGTGAAAGTTTATGTTGCCGACAAAAATCGTTTTTCATTCTCAAATAAAGAAGGAAAATTCGGTCTTTCGAATGTGATGCCCAATGATACTTTGCATTTATCGTACAATAATTTATCTTATACTATTCCTGTGGACGGCAAAAAGGGTATGCGTATTTTGCTAAAAGACCAAGTGG
>DCHK01000054.1 GCA_002315615.1 Bacteroidales bacterium UBA1754
GAAAACTGCAAATCTTTTACACTCAAATATCTATCGGGAATTGAAAAAATTGACATTCCCGCCAGACGAAAATGGAACAACTACATTGAAGTAATAGGTGCTACCGAAAATAACCTAAAAGACATCAATGTGAAATTCCCACTTAACGTGATGACTGCCGTAACGGGCGTGAGTGGTTCCGGGAAATCATCGTTGGTGAAAGGCATTTTCTATCCCGCACTGAAAAAACATTACGAAGATGATATTGCACTCAATATCGGTTCGTATCGCGAACTGAAGGGAAGTCTGCATTTGGTAAAAGACATTGAATTTATCGACCAAAATCCGATAGGAAAATCATCACGTGCAAACCCTGTAACCTACATAAAAGCATACGACGATATTCGTCGCCTTTTTGCCGAACAACAACTAAGTAAGCAGTTGGGATTTACCTCAAGTCATTTTTCTTTCAATGTAGATGGCGGAAGATGCGAAGCGTGTCAGGGCGACGGCTTCATTACCGTAGAAATGCAGTTTATGGCAGACCTTCAACTTGTGTGCGATTGTTGCCACGGCAAGCGTTTCAAATCAGACATTTTGGAAGTAACCTATCGTGGAAAAAATATCTACGATATACTGAATATGACTATAAATCAAGCCGTAGAATTTTTTAGCGAAGAAAATACACTTATCAATCAACGCATCGTGGCACGACTGAAAACACTGCAACAAGTGGGCATTGGTTACTTGAAACTTGGGCAACCACTTAGCACGCTTTCGGGTGGCGAAAGTCAGCGCCTAAAATTGGCAGCATTTTTGGGCAACGAAACGCCACAACCTACTATCTTTGTATTCGACGAGCCAACCACAGGACTTCATATTCACGACGTGAAAGTTTTGTTGAAAGCATTCGACGCACTCATCAGTCGTGGACACACAGTGGTGGTTATTGAACACAATTTAGACGTAATAAAATGTGCCGACCACGTAATTGATATTGGTCCAGAAGGCGGCGAAAAAGGTGGTACAATTGTAGCCGAAGGCACCCCTGAAGACATTGCCAAATGCGAGCAATCGTACACAGGACAATTTTTGAAAGAGAAATTAAAGTGAACTATTATTGGATTACAATAAAAAAGAATGTCACAATTTTTAACCATATCATCCAACAACGAACTTTATCGTATAGCCGTTGAGCATATTATTTATATCAACGCTGACGGTAATTATTGCAACTTTATGCAATCTACGGGCGAGATACATATGGTCGTTCTGCAATTGGGACAAATAGAACAACTCATTGCAAAACAAATTTCCAATGCCGAAAAGCATTTTATACGAATAGGAAGAAGTCTGATTATCAATCGCAACTACATCCATTACATAAATGTAAGTAAACAACAACTCGTGTTGGCTGATAATAATTTGAGCAAATACACAATTAGTGCATCTCAAGAAGCATTGAAAAAACTAAAAGAAATAATAGGAGAAGAAATAAAATGAGGAAGCAACTCAACGACATAAAAGACGACGAGATAAGAGAAATCTACTCTGAAGGTACGTCGAAATCTAAATTTCCATTTGTAGGAATTGCGCTTGCTATCGCAGCGATTGCTATACTTATTGTTGGAGGCTACCTTTTTTTTCATAAAGATACTGAAGACAAATTGCAAGAAGACGCCATCATTGAAGAAAGCACCATTATTGAAAACAATGCCAGCACGCCTAAAGAGTGTGGCAAAGGTGAAATTATTGCATACGATACAGTATGCAACAATATCCCACTGCAAGTCATCGTACCCATCAACCTACAACCACGTTTAATCATCGGCGACATCAGTCCTGAGAATGACTCCATAAAGTTAGCGACACGCGCCGCCGACATTCGCGAAGACAATGGTGAGGTTGTGAGTGCCTGCGTCATTGACGGAGAAGTCATCTCCTTGGGCATCGCAAAAAAAGGATTTTGCGCCATCATCAACAATACCATTATGATAGGATGCGATGAGGCCACTTCATTATTTGACGAAAGCATAGAATGCAAAGGCTATTTCTTTCGCCAATATGCACTGATAGATAATGGCGAACCCATCTCTAATCGTTCAAAATTCAAATCAAACAGAATTGCCCTTTGCCAAATAGACAACCAAACGGCTATAATCAAAACTTCAGAATCAGTCTCGCTCAACACTTTTGCAGACGCACTCGTTGCTTTTGGTTGCAAAAATGCTATTTCACTGAATGGTGGCAACGCCTATGGTTGGTACACCGACAAAAATGGCACCCACAATATTTACGGCAACAAATTCAACTCTGACCACGTTACCTACATAGCATGGTTTGAAAAATAGTTCCGTACCAAATCATAGTTTATCTACCATTTCATACCCCCAAATAGGCAATTCGTACAGTAATGCACTTATTGCTTTGATACCTATTGTTATTTGATAACCTTTGTGCCGTAAACAAACTTTTTAATCAAATAACAAAATGAAAATCAAAGAAAAACTCAAGAAAGTGCCCAAGGGGCTAATTGTCACATTAAGTCTGGCAATGCTAGTTGTATTATGTACGGTTGTCATCACCATGCTAAATACCTTAGAAGAAAACACCCAAAATGGAGAAGGCGGAAGAGTCATCTCTATACATAAGAACGATGACATTGTAAATCCAAAAACAAAAAAAGTCGTTAAAAAAAATGCAAGCATCTGGTGGTACACCGAATGTGACTCCATCTGTGTCTTCTATAGTGAAAAGAACGATAAAAGAGGTTTTATCAACACAGAGTCATACAAGATTATTAGTGACGCCCAATATGATTATGCCTGGAAATTTTCAGAAGGACTGGTTGCCGTATGTAAAAATGGGAAATTAGGATTCATCAACAAAAAGGGAAAATTGGTCATCGATTACAAATTTAAATTTAACTTATATAGCAGTTATGTTTTTCACGACAACTATTGCGTCATTGAATATAACGACAAATGCGGTGTGATTGACACTCTTGGAAATTTTATTGTTCCTCAAGAATATAGGAATGTAAAAAAATGTCCTTTAGGTTTTATCGCCCAAAAGGATGAGGGATGTGCCACATTGATCGATTTTAACGGGAATGTAATCTACTCTCACGTTTATGACGGACTAACCCTTTTGAGATACAACATAAACGTAAAAACAGAGGAAGGTGAATACATTGAAACACCTATCCGTTCCGACTATTACAAATACAGAGTAGATGACAAATACGGATTGGCAGACAAAAACGGAAAATTCATCACAGAACCCATATTTGCTGACATCACAGCCATATCAAACGAGTTGTTTATGGCCAACATTTATGATTATTATAGTGATAAAATATACATCGACAACAAAGGAAATTTCGTGGAATAATAATATTAATAATAACATCTAAAACCTATTGAAAATGAAAAACTTAGCAATAAAACTAGCAAAATTCATCAATTACACAGTGATCTTTCAGATTATAGCATGGATTGCGTATTTCATATCAGGTTCTAATCCCGTTTGGGATTTTAATAACATTGTACAATTTGCTTGCGCTTTCAACCTTATTGTGTTCCTTTTTTGCTGCGAAAACCCAAACAAATTTCTGCGCATCACTAACAAGATTCTTGCGTATGTCTTTATTTCATTTTTCGTAATAGAATTATTGAGCGCATATGTCATCACCATTGCTCACAACATTCAAATTAATTGTTACACATACAATGGTTTCGAAAAATACGAAGACACATTCAAATTGCTGTTTTACGTAATATTCTTTATCGGTTGGGCGATAGACTTTTGGGTAATAATAAACTTGAAACAAGACTCCAACGATGACCAAAACAAAATCATAGAAATCTAATCATTGTTATAAATGTACTTTTTTTATCGCAGTCTTTGATAAGCAAACCAACTTATCAAAGGCTGTTATTTTTGAATGTAGCAGATGCTTGCAGAAAATGCTTTTTTCGTTATCTTTGTGTAATGTTAAACTTACAAAAAGATTAAGAACAGAAACAAAACTACAAACTAACATATTACTAATCATAGTGTTTACTTATTAACTTGTATTGTCCGTCATCAAACAAATTATTTATGAGAAAACTCATTTTTATATCGCTTCTTTTAACGTGCCTTCACGCCAATGCTGATTCACTACAAAACTACACGCGAATAGACACAACCCCAAATTTGTATGTCTATTATCCAAACTACAAATCTATTGAATTGCGCACAAATAATTGGAAAGCAGAATCTAACGACAGCGTAATTTACTGTGCTGGTGCAGCATTCACATCAACATCCGCTACAGTTTGTGGTAGTTATTGTTCTTCAGCAAAAGCAGTTATCCAACCTGCTTTAGAAAGAAACAGTGGTTGCTTTGTTGCGACCGATAGTTGCTTCAAGTTCTACTATAATGAACAATGGAAAGATCAAAAATACGACTTTTCAAAGGAATTATCACAAGAGGACGTAGTCTGTGGTTTCACGCAAGAAATGATTATTTTCAAAGGAGATTCCGTTCCACATACCCGTCCCAACGACAACACACATCAGTTTCGAGCATTGTGCGAAGATAGCTTGGGCATATTGTGCATTGTAGAAAGTAGCAAAGCGATAACATTTGGATTCTTTATAGAATGCTTAAAAGCTTACCACGTAAAGAGCGCCATCTATCTTGATATGGGCGGTTGGAATTATTCATATTGGCGAGATAAAAAAGGCGATTTGCACGAATATGGCAAAAAACACGACAAGTACACTAATATGATTACATTTATAAAATAATAATTAGCAGACGCCAAATTGCTAATTATCAAATTTACTTCTTTAGTAATTTTTTCGTTACGATTTTGCCTTTTTTGTTAAAAAAACGGCGTTTAGCATTAAAAAAATCGGAAAAATATGTTCTATTGTAAAAAATGTATTACCTTTGCCCAAATAAATGTAGAATTTTAATAAGATTAAAAAATAAAATTTAAAAAATTAACTATGAAAAAAATTGCTTTATTAGTAATGGCTGCTTGCGCAATGTGCTCTTGCAACTGGATTGCTGAGAAATCAGAACTTTATCAAAACACTTTGAGCCAAAGAGATTCTTTGCAAACTCTTTTCAATGACAAAGATGCAGAAGCTAAAGACCTTTTGTCAATCATCAACGACGTTGAAGAAAACATCGCAAAAATTAAAGATGCTCAAGGCGTTCTTACTACAGAATCAAGCGAAAATATGTCTGAAGATGTTCGTGCTCGCGTGAACAACGAAATGGCTTACATTCAAGAATTGATTCAACAAAACAACGAAAAAATCGAAGAACTTGAAAAGAAATTGAGCAACACTCAAGGTCAACTTGGTGGTTTGCGTGCTACTATCAATCGTTTGAAAGCTTCTAACGAAGAACAAGCTGCTCAAATCGCTGCTCTTCAAGCTGATTTGGAACAAAAAAATATTCAAATCAAATCTTTGGATAGCACAGTTGTAGCATTGAAAGACACTGCTTCTTTGTTGCTTGCTCAAAAAACTGACGCTGAAACAGTTGTTAGCAACCAAGATAAAGAATTGCACACTGCTTACTATTACTATGGTAACAACAAACAATTGAAAGCTGATAACATTTTGATTAAGAGCAACGAATACAACAAATCTAAATTCACTCAAATTGATATTCGTGAAGTTTCTACAATCAATTTCGATTCAAAATCTGCAATCCTTTTGTCTCGTCACCCACTTGGTTCTTACAAAATCAATATCGATTCAAACAAGAAAGCTTCTTTGGTCATCACAAATGCTGATGAATTCTGGAGCATGTCTAAATATTTGATCGTTCGTATTAAATAATAAGTATCAAATCTTACATTAAAAGGGCAGACATTTGTTTGCCCTTTTATTTTTTTATGAAGAAATACAAACATCTATTTTTTGATTGGGACAATACTTTATGGGATTTGTCAACGAATATGCGCATTGCGCTTGCCGAAATTTATCGGTTATATTCGTTAGATAAATATTTTACTGATTTTGAGCAGTTTTTCGGTTTGTATTATTCAAGAAATACCGAGTTGTGGGAGTTGTATCCAAAAGGTTTAATAACACGAACTGAAATGAACAGGGAACGGTTTTTATTTCCACTTCGGCAAGTAGGAATTGACGATGGTGAGTTTGCACTGAAGTTGAACGATGATTTTTTGCAGATTTGTGCCAGTCAAACAAACCTTTGTGCTGGTGTAAAAGAAACGTTTGATTATCTTTGCAAAAAATATAATTTGTATGTCATTTCGAATGGCTACTCAAAAATTCAGCAAATAAAAATAGAATGTAGCGGTTTGAAACCCTATTTGAAACAAGTGTTTGTGTCGGATATAGTGGGCTATTACAAACCCGACCGTAGAATTTTTGAACATTCTCTAAAGTATGTGAATGCACGAAAAACCGAAAGCGTGATGATTGGCGACAATTTCGATTCGGATATTGTGGGCGCAAAAGCTTTTGGTATCGACCAAATTTATGTTTCTTTGGAGCAGAATGCAGATTTGCCTTTTGAGCCGACAATGACGATAAAATCAATAAACGAATTAACTAATATACTATAATTTATGAGTGAAAAAAGAGTAAGTTTTGGTGGCAGAATGGGCGTTTTGCTTGTGGCGGCAGGTTCTGCTGTGGGTTTAGGCAATATTTGGCGTTTCCCTTGCGAATTAGGTCAAAATGGTGGTGGAGCTTTTTTGTTGATATATTTTATTTGTGCTATTGTCATTGGTATGCCGATAATGCTTGCAGAATTTTCGTTGGGGCGAATGGGCCAGTCAAATGTGGTTGGTGCATTGAAAAATGTCTCCGGCTCGAACAAGTATAAATGGATAGGATACAGCGGTGTGCTTTGCGCATTTCTGATTATGGGTTTTTATGGCGTGGTGTGTGGATGGACGCTTGAGTATGTTTATCAGGCTGTAGTGTTTGGATTTTCATCGATGACGCCTACCGATTTGTCAACTGCGTTTACTGCTTTCAGCGTGCAGCCCGTGCGTCCTATATTGTGGACAATATTATTCTTGTCAATAAATTGCGCAGTTGTGTTGCTTGGCGTTAAAAATGGCATAGAGCGTTCTTCTAAGATATTGATGCCAATGTTGCTCATAATAATTATTATTCTTGGGTGCAGATCGCTTACGTTGCCTGGAGGAATGGACGGTTTGAAATTTCTCTTTAAACCTGACTTTTCGAAAGTTACTTCGGAGGTGGTGTTGAATGCGATGGGACAGGCATTTTTCTCGCTTTCGCTGGGTATGGGTTGTATGACGACATACGGTTCTTACATTGGCAAAGACATCAATTTGGGCGAATCTGTAGTGCAAGTAACGGTGCTTGATTCTCTTGTATCATTGCTTGCAGCGATTGCTATTTTCCCCGCTGTTTTTTCTTTGGGTATAAATCCGTCGGCTGGTCCTGAGTTGGCGTTTATCACTTTGCCAAACGTATTTAACCAAATTCCAGGTGGATACATTTGGGCAATTTTGTTCTTTGTATTGTTGTCTATTGCGGCATTGACTTCTACAATATCATTGCTCGAAGTGATTACTGCATTTATGTCGGAAGAATGGAAATTATCTCGAAAAAAAGCAGCTATTATAGGAACTGCCACGATAATTTCAATAGCTGCTTTTGCGTCGTTGTCGTTGGGAGATTTGAGCGACTGGAAAATCTTCGGAATGTCTTTCTTTGACTTGTTGGACAACGTAACCGCTCGAATTATTATGCCTTTGACTGGTTTAGCAATTTCGTTGTTTGTGGCTTGGAAAATAGAGCAAACGCGACTGAAAGATGAAATTACCAATCAAGGAACGAAAAAGGCGGCATATTTTAAAGCATTTGTCTTTATTTTGAGATACATCACACCTTTGGCAATTATCATTGTATTTATCAATCAGTTGCTAAGTTGGTTTTAACGAAAAAGGGATTCGCTTGTTGAATGAAGTGAATCCCTTTTTTACTTTATAGCGTTGCTATCAGATTTTTAATTTGAGTTATTTTAGCATCTTTTTCTGCCGTCATTTTTTGTAAAACAGAATTGCTCTCGGGTGTACCTTGCACCGCAATAAAATCGGCATCTCGGTCATCTAGGTTATCAATGCCGAAACCGACTTTAAAAGTGGCGTCGAACTCTTTTCCTGCATCAGCAAAAACACTATCCATTTGCGAGTTAATGGCATCTTGATATTGAATGAGCAATTGCTTGATATCGTCGTTTGTAATGTCGGTGCATTTCTTTTGTAAAAACCATTGCAACATTTGGCAAACGTAATTCCATTCGTGTGTTTCGTAGTTTTTGTAAAATTCTTCAAAACGTAAATTTACGGCAGACAAGTCTTTTAGTTTATTGTTATCAATATCTGTCAAAATCTTGTCGAGTTCGTTTTGAGAAATAACGAGACCTAAACAGTCAATCCATTTTTGGTCTTTGTTGGTATCGTTGCTCCAAGTAATTTTGCCGTTGTTATCTGCCAATTTTTGTGCAATTTTTTGTCCAAGATAAAGCGTTATGGCATTTCGGTAAATGCTTTGTCCACGTTGCACGAAAATATCTTTTACGCGTACATTTTTGTAAAAATGGTAAGCAGAAGGCGTTTGTTCCATTTCGGAAAGAGTTTCGATGCCACATTTTATTTTCTCAATGGTGTAAGGATTGAACATATCGAAAATTATGTGGTCGGTATGGATTTTGCCTTTTCGCTTGTCGCGAGTTGCCCATTTTTTAGCATCTCGCTGCGTGCCGACAGTCAGCAAGTTGATTGCAGGAATGAGTGTACTTTTACCTTCGTCATTTAAAATATATGAGAAAGGCAAATTAGAAGTGTCGAAATGTTTTTCGTGATGACCAAGTACCACCGAGAATGCGCCTGTACGCACTTCGAGCATCATATACGAATCGCTTCCCGTTTTAGAACCTCGTTCGAGTATGCCTTGATGAATTGGTCCGAGTTTGTACATATGGTTGCTTTGGTTTGTACCACTACCTGCGTTGTAGAACGAGAACATACATCCGATGAGCAACGATGCCTTGTGGTGCGACGTGGTGTAAGGACCAGCGAAAATTGCACACGCTTCGCCGTGAAAAAGTTGGCAGTTGCAGAAGAACAGTGAATCTACTGCAGAATATTGCTTGCCGATTTCACACGCTTCGCCAACGAAACTATTGTCTATCAACACATAATCGTAAACTTTACTGCCTTTACCAATGATAAAATTGTTGGCAATTACACCACAACCTACCAAAGTTTTATTTTCTTCGTCGCTGCAAATAGTTCCGTTGCAAAGTTTTTCTACGCTTTCGAGTGTAGCAAAACTTCCTACTTTTATATTTTTAAGCGTTTTGCAATTTGTTATAACCGTATTTTCGCCAATAGTACCAATAGTTGATTTTTGTTGTGCCGTGTAGGCGTCAATCAACGATTCTATATCCGAAATTGTTTTGGTGCGATGGCGATAAAGTGCCAAAACGTAGGCGATGTGTGCCGATAGGTTGTCGTAAATCATCACGTCGCGACCACCAGCCTCGTTGAGCACGTGTACCACAGTTCCGTTACCAAAGGTAGATTCTCCCTCAACAGTGAGTGAAACAACATTTTCAATTCTACAATCGTGTTTAATTTCATAATTGGCAATTCTACTGTTTGAGATTAGTACATCGTTTTCGATAGTACAATTATGAATTTTTGAATTGAAAATTCCACTGTGAATTTCTTCACCCGAATTAAGTGTTATCGTTTTGCCGAAACTGCCTAATTTTACGTTGCCCGAGAATTGAGAATTTTTAATATTCTCGACTTTGAAATTCTCATTCACAAGAACTTTTGTCCAATCGTTGCACGAACATAGTTGTTGTTCCAATTGGCTGATTTCTAAATTTGTAAGTGCTCTCATATATTTTAATCGGTTATTTCCTCTTCAAAATTTTGATAAAGAAAATCGTTGAAAGGGAAGCGTTGAACGTGAATTTCTTTTACTTTTTGGTAAAGTAATTTTTTTAATTCATCGATATTGTTTTTTTCTTTGGCAGAAATAAAAATGCAATTATCTTTCATTTTTGCCATCCAAGTTTTTTTGAACTCGTCCAAACTAATATTTTCGCGTTTAATAGGTGTCAGGTCATCTTCGTCTTTTGGCGTATAAGTGAAGGCATCTGTTTTGTTAAAAACGAGAATAGTCGGTTTTTCGTTTTTATCAATTTCATTCAAAGTTTTTTCCACCACATCAATTTGTTCCTCAAAATTTGGGTGAGAAATATCGACGAGATGGACTAAAATATCGGCTTCGCGCACTTCGTCGAGTGTCGATTTGAACGATTCAATCAAATCGTGTGGCAATTTGCGTATAAAACCAACAGTGTCTGAAAGCAAAAAAGGCAAATTGTCAATTATCACTTTACGAACAGTAGTGTCGAGTGTAGCAAAAAGTTTGTTCTCGGCAAACACATCAGATTTGCTAAGTAAATTCATCAGTGTAGATTTGCCCACGTTGGTGTAACCAACCAAAGCGACGCGCACAAGTTTACCTCGGTTTTTTCGTTGCACCGATTTTTGTTTGTCAATGCTGACGAGTTCTTTTTTCAAGTGCGAAATTTTGTCGAGAATAATGCGTCGGTCGGTCTCAATTTGCGTTTCGCCAGGACCACGCATACCTATACCACCTCGCTGACGTTCGAGGTGCGTCCACATACGCGTCAGTCGCGGCAAAAGGTATTTGTATTGTGCTAACTCCACTTGCGTTTTGGCGTGTGCTGTTTGCGCACGTTTTGCAAAAATATCAAGTATTAAATTGGTTCTATCGAGCACTTTTATTTGCAATTCTCGTTCGATATTTCGCAATTGAAGTGGCGAAAGTTCATCGTCGAAAATTATCATACCGATTTCGTTTTCGTCGATATATTCTTTCATTTCTTGTAACTTTCCTTCGCCTACAAATGTACGTGGATTTGGATAATCCAAGCGTTGCAAAAATAGTTTTACGGGAGTTGCGCCAGCAGTATCTGCCAAAAATGCAAGTTCGCTGAGGTATTCGTTCGCTTTCGCTTCGTTTTGAGTTGGCAAAATTAAACCTACCAAAACAGCCTTTTCTTCGTATATTTCAGTTACTTCTATCATTTTATTTGTTGATGATTAGCACTTTGCAAACTGCACTTTTCTTTGTTGTCTCTGAATAGCACAAAATAAGGTAAACGCCCGTGCTGACACGATTTCCTGTACGGTCGGTGCAGTCCCAAGTTGCCATTCCTCCGTTTGAAGTGGTTTCGTAAATAAGGTTACCGCTAATGTCTGTTATTTTTACATTTGAATCTTCTACCAAATTGTTTATTGAAATTACACCTTCGTAATTTTCGCGAACAGGATTTGGGTACGCATAAACATTGTCGAATTCTTCCAAACCAGAACTTGCGTCGCTCATATACGAGCAAATTCCTTTATCGGTGCAGAAAAACACTTCGCCAGTAGAGTGATTGATAGCAATTGTATAAACATTGTCACCGAGTAGTGGACTATTTTCCGTTGTAAAGTGTTTGATAGTTTCGGTACCGTCTGGCGAAACAAGATAAACGCCCGAAGTGCGTGTAGCCAACCATTTTCTATTTGCACCATCTACGGCAATGTAGTTAATTGGTTCGTTTCCAAGAAGATAATCTGCCAAACCACTTCCATCGTTTCTTGGTATTTTTATTCTTCTAATTAAATCTGACGAATAAAAGTTCTTGGCATTAGGTACAATGATTGGTCCGTAATTTGAACCTAACCAAACTTCTTGCGAATTTTTGTGGTCAACTGCTGCACAACGGAATCGCTCGGAAGTGAATGTTTTACCATCTTGGTCTGTAAACGATGTGCGATAAGCATTATTGCCGTTAGAAGTATCATATACAAAAATGAAATTCGATTGTGGCGAGAAAACCCATTTTGCACCATTTCCGTCAATTACATTTCCACGCATAACCTTTCCTGTACCATTTATTTTTGTAAAATTTTTGTATTGTTCCCAAGTGCCATTACTTCGTAAAACTTTTACAGGAAAAGCACCCAACATTTGCATCATCCAAAGGTCGCCGTTGCTGTCAAAATTTAATGCATCATAAACGATATACAAATCGTTACCAAAAACATCTTCTATTATGTTATTGGTATTTTGGGCATTATAGCGTTTGTAAAATTGGTCGTTTCGGAATTCAAGCACGCCACCCGAAGCGTATGTACCAATAAAGAAATGTGTTTTATCATTTGGGTCGATGGCAATATCCATAAAGTCGGTACAATTGGGTACGGGAATATTTTTCCACGTTTTTCCGTCATATATCATCACCATTCCTTGTACCCAATCGGTGCTGTTCGAACCATCAATCCAAGTCCCGATTGTAATGACATACAACCGACCATCAGCAAATTTCATCGTATAAGATTTGTCACTTCCAGGTCCATCAACTTTGAAAAAAGAATAACTTTGGTCGGATGCGAGAACTTTTCCCAAACCTTGCGAGCCAGCCGTTACGAAAAAAGAATTTTCGGAAGAGTTAAATACAGCATCTGTAATTGCAAAATTAACACTAATAGTTTTGGGTTCAGAATTTAGCGATGAGTACGATTTTGCAGAATTGTTTTGTACTACATTCAATCTATTTTGCGATGTATTGACGGAAACCACACTTTTTGCAAAAGTAGTCCAACTGTTGCCAAAATCATTTGTTACATAAAGAGTGCTATCGGATTTTAGTAAGAAAAGATGATTGTCAAACGATACAATTTGCTTGTTTTTGTGATAAGTTTCTCCTGGAAGATTGTCAATGTTTGTCCATCTTTCGGGGTTGACAAGAAAAATATCCGTAGCATCAGCCGACAAGAGAGAATCGGTAGAAATTGCGTAAATTTTATTTCCTAAAAAAGCAACATCAATAACATTCGACTCGTGCAAAGGATGATACGTATCAGCAAATTCTTTTTTCTTTTGATTTATTTTCAAAATTCCGTAATCTGCAGCAAGGTAAATATTGTTTTCGTACGGAACAATTTTGTTGATGCGTTTACTGCCCGTCATATCTTTGCTTTTAAATTCAGACAAGTTGTAAATTCCTTTTGTTGTCAGCAAATCAATGTTGGAATTTGCGTAAACAATAACCAAAGAATTGTTGTTCTCGTCAAATTTAATATGTTTGATGTCAGAATCGCTTAATCCGTTCAAAACCGAGAAAGTTTCGATAAAATTATCGCTTTTGTTGAGCGAAAACATTGCGTTTGAACCTAATGCATATATTTTATTATCAGACTGTGTAATGGCATCTACCGAAGGAAACGAAAGGTAAACGTTCCAAGAGTCAACTGCGGCATTTGCTACAGCGCCGTACAAGAATGCAAAAAGTAGTGTAATATATTTTTTCATTTTTCTATATTTTTCAAGAAATCGGTAAGTTTTTCAACTGCGTATGCGCGATGACTGATTTTGTTTTTTATTTCGCTTGCGAGTTCTGCAAAAGTATTTTCATAACCACAAGGAACAAAAATTGGGTCGTAACCAAAACCATTTTCGCCCCGTTGTTCTTCAATAATATTTCCTTCAACAATTCCCTCGAAAAGATATTCTTTTTCGTTGAGAATTAGAGCAATAACCGTGCGAAAACGTGCTTTTCTATTTTTGATGCCCTGCAAATTTTTCAGTAGTTTTTGCATATTGTCTTGCGAATTTTTTTGTTCGCCAGCGTATCGTGCCGAATAAACACCAGGTTCGTTGTGCAAGGCTTCTACTTCAAGTCCAGTATCGTCGGCAAAGCAATTTACACCAAATTTTTCGTGAATGTAACGCGCTTTTTGTAGAGCATTTCCTTCTAACGTGTCGGAAGTTTCGGGAATATCGTCGTGACAATCAATGTCCGCCAAACTGACGAGTTGTATGTTTGAAGGCAACATTGCGGCTACTTCCGAAATTTTGTGTTGATTATTTGTGGCAAAAACTATTTTCATTCTTTTTTTTGTTACAATGACATCATTGCTTGTCGTACCTTTACGGCTTTGGTAAGCAAGTTTTCCATTAAGTCGAGTTTCAGCATATTGCTTCCATCAGATTTTGCAACCGACGGATTTTGATGTGTTTCCATAAAAATACCATCGACGCCCGTAGCAATTCCTGCCATCACCATTGTTTCTATCATTTCTGGTTGACCAGCAGTTACGCCACTGTCCTGGTTAGGACGTTGAAGCGAGTGTGTTGCATCTAAAACGACTGGGTATCCAAACTTTTTCATTTCGGGAATACAACGGAAATCCACAATCAAATCTTGATAACCAAAAGAAGTTCCTCGCTCGGTGAGCATTACATTTTGGTTGCCCGAATCAATCACTTTTTGTGCTGCAAATTTCATTGCTTGTGGAGATACAAATTGTCCTTTCTTAATATTGACGATTTTACCCGTTTTTGCTGCCGCTACCAAAAGGTCGGTTTGTCGACAAAGGAATGCTGGAATTTGCAGTACATCAACGTATTGCGCCGCCATTTCGGCATCTTGTTCGCAATGAATATCGGTTACAGTTGGAACATCAAATGTCTTGCCTACTTTTTCAAGAATTTTAAGTGCTTTTTCATCGCCAATTCCAGTAAAGGAATCGATGCGCGAACGATTTGCTTTCTTGAAAGAACCTTTGAAAAAGTATGGAATAGAAAGTTTATCAGTTATTTCCACCATTTTTTCGGCTATTTGCAAAGCCATTTCCTCGCCTTCTATTACACAAGGACCAGCAATCAAAAAGAAATTGCCCGAATTTGTATGTTTTAGTTTTTGAATGTTCATATTTTTTATCTTAAATAGTTGCGTTTTTTTGTAAAACAGCATCGAGTATAACGATGGCAGCCATAGATTCCACAATTGGCACAGCACGAGGTACTACACAAGGGTCGTGTCTTCCTTCGGTTTTGAAAGTTACTTCTTCGCCTTTTATATTTACAGTTTTTTGGTCTTTTAGCAAAGTGGCGACAGGTTTGAATGCTACACGGAAATAAATATCTTCTCCGTTAGAAATTCCGCCTTGTACGCCTCCAGAATTGTTGCTTCGTGTGCGAATGGTTCCGTTGTCGTTGAAAAAAACGTCATTTACCTCAGAACCTCGTTTTTCGGCAAAGTCGAAACCTAATCCGTAGTCGAAACCTTTGGCTGCATTTATCGAGAGCATTGCATCTGCCAATTTTGCGTGAAGTTTCCCGAAAACAGGTTCGCCAAGTCCGATAGGCACATTTTTCACTACGCACGAAACAACACCACCAATTGTGTCGCCGTCTTTTTTTACATCCAAAATCAAATTTTCCATTTGTTTGGCAAGTTCGGCATCAGGGCAACGCACAATGTTGCTTTCGGTATTGCTCAAATTGTAATCTTTGTAAGTTCCATTTAATTTGATATTGCCAATTTGCGATGTATATGCTTGAATTTCAATATTTTTTTCGCGAAGAATCAATTTTGCTATTGCACCTGCCACCACTCTCGATAGCGTTTCGCGAGCCGAACTGCGTCCACCACCACGATAGTCGCGTATGCCATATTTCATTTGGTAAGTGTAGTCGGCGTGCGATGGGCGAAAAATATCGCGAATATTTTCGTAATCGGCAGAATGTTGATTCTCGTTGAACACGACAAATGCCAATGGTGTGCCAATTGTTTTTCCGTCGAATATGCCCGAAAGGAAATGCACTTTGTCGCTTTCGTTTCGCGCGGTAGTAATTTTTGATTGCCCAGGTTTTCGTTGATTCAGTTCGTTTTGCACGAAATCTTCGTCAATCGTAATGCCTGCCGGACAACCATCAATTATGCCTCCAACTGCTTCGCCGTGCGATTCGCCGAAAGTTGTAACTCTAAATAATTTGCCAATGGTATTCGACATAATTTCCCAAATAGATTATTCCAAATTTCAAAGATACAAAAAACCGATATTCTATAAAATAGAATATGATTTTTTTTAAGGAAAACAAAAAAAGCAAGTTGATAAGGATACCAACTTGCTTCCATATAGATAAAAAATGTGCGTTATTTGCAACCTTCGCAACCACCTTCGCAATTGCAATCTCCTTCGCCACAATTTCCACTACAATTTCCGCTACAGTTACCACCACAACCGCCACATTTGTGAGGATTTTTTGCTGCTTCAACTTCTTCTTTTGTTGCTTCGCGAGATTCAATAACTTCGCCTTTGAAGTGAAGGTCTTCTCCTGCCAAAGGATGATTTAGGTCAACCTTTACTTTGTCTGCCGAAACTTCAACTACCGAAGCATTAAAGCGATATCCTTCGTCATTCATCAAAGGCACAACATTACCTTCTTTGATGACTTCTGCATCAAATTTTCCGTCAATTTCAAATATCTTTTTGTCGAGTTCTAACACGCTATCGGTGTCGTATTCGCCATAAGCATCTTCGTGATTGATTACAAAATCGAATTTGTCGCCTACATTTAGATTGGCTACATTTTCCTCAAATTTTGGCAACATCATTCCAATCCACGAGATGAATGTAAGTGGTTGGTCTTTGGTTGCTTGTTCCATCAGTTCTTCGTTCTCTCCGCCAACATAAAGGTCGTATGTTACGCTAATAAATTTGTGTTTTGCCATAAATTAATTTTTATTTTTTGCAAAGGTAATGAAAAAACGACTGTTACCCCAAAATTTCTTTTATCAACAATGATTCTTCTTCAGAGAAAGTAGTATTTTCGGCTGCTTTCATATTGATTTTCAGTTGTTGAGGTGAACTTACACCAACCAACGCTGTGCAGACAATTTCTTTGCGAAGCACCCAAGCCAATGCCATTTGCGACAATGTTTGACCTCGTTTTGTAGCAATCTCGTTCAAACGCATAACTTTGTCCATTACTTCAGGTGTAATTTCTTCGCGTTGCAAGAAACCATTTGGATTGGCAGCACGAGAATTTTTAGGAATTCCGTTCATATATTTGTCAGACAAAATGCCTTGTGCCAAAGGCGAGAAAGCGATGAAACCTACGCCACTTTCTTGCAAAACGTCAAAAAGTCCTTGCTCTGCTTCGCGCACAAACATATTGTACTTTCCTTGATAGATAAGGCAAGGCGTGTGTTTTTCTGCCAAAAGCCAAAGCATTTTACGTGTTTCTTCAACTGGATAATTAGAAATTCCCACATACAGTGCTTTGCCTTGTTTCACAATGTCAGAAAGTGCAGAAGCGGTTTCGTCAAGTGGCGTATTTGGGTCGTAGCGATGCGAGTAGAAAATATCCACATAGTCCAATCCCATACGTTTCAGACTTTGGTCGATGCTCGACATTAGGTATTTTCGCGAACCACCATCTTGATATGGTCCTTCCCACATTTTGTATCCCGCTTTGGTAGAAATTATCATTTCGTCGCGATATTTGTCGAGTCCGTTTTTGAGGATTTTTCCAAAAGTTGTTTCTGCCGCTCCCGGACCAGGTCCGTAGCCATTGGCAAGGTCGAAATGAGTAATGCCGTTATCGAAAGCAGTGCGTGCTATTTTTTCTGCATTGTCAAAGTCATCCATATCGCCAAAGTTGTGCCACATACCTAAGGCTATTTTAGGCAATTGTAATCCACTTTTGCCACAAAATGAAAATGGCATTTTGCCATTGTAACGGTCTTTTTTTGCAGTGTACATATGTTTAATCGTTTAGTGTTTAATGTTTATTTGCTTATTTGGATAATTGGTTAATTGGACTCACTCTTAACTTTTAACTCTTCACTCTATGTTTTTTTTGCTTTTATAGAAAGAACAAACACCGAATGTGAATTTTTTGTATTCTATATCGGAGAATCCGCACGAGGTTAAAAGGGTTTTCATTTTGTCGCCTTTTGGGAATGCTGCAATTGATTTTGGCAAGTATTTATATGCTTGTCCATCGTTTGAAAAAAGTTTGCCAAATAGCGGAATAAAAATGAAAGAATGGATTTTATATCCCAATCGTACCAACCAATTTTCTGGTTCTGAAAGTTCCAAAATAACGAATTCGCCACTTGGTTTCAGTACGCGGTTTACCTCTTTAAAAGCCACCTCGAGATGCTCAAAATTGCGTACGCCAAACGAAACAGTAACGGCATCGAAAGTATTGTTGGAAAACGAGAGTTGTTCGCAGTTTTGTTCGGAAAAACTGATTTTGTTTTGCAGACCTTTTCGTTGAACTTTTTCGGCACCTACGCGCATCATTTCTACAGAAATATCTATGCCAACAATCTCGTCAGGCTTCAGCATTCGGTAAGCCTTTATGGCGAAATCGCCAGTGCCAGTTGCCACGTCGAGCATCGTTTTAGGTTGCAATTTTTTCAGCGACTTAATGGCTTTGCGGCGCCAAAGAAAATCGAGTCCGAACGACATTGCGTGATTAAAAAAATCGTATTTCTCGGCTATGGCATTAAACATACGACTTACTTGTTGACTTTTTCGTTCGTCGCTATTGTATGGCAATACTTTTTCGCAATCAAGCATAAGTTTTTACTTTTAGTACATCATACAAAGATAAAGAATTTTTGCTAAAGAAATCAGTAGAGCAGTTTGTTTGAGTCGGCAGATTTATAAACAATTATGTATACACTAAAGAAAAAAGCATAATTTTATCGCCCTTTCAAGAAGTTTGTAGTAAATTTGCCAATGACAAATTTCATAAACTTATTATAAATACAATTGGAATTTTACTTAAAATTTCTAAATCCTAATTTACTCACATAATATGAAAATCTTACTTTTAGGTTCGGGTGGTCGCGAGTGCGCCATTGCTTGGAAAATAGCACAAAGTAAAAAGGTAGAAAAACTGTTTATTGCTCCAGGAAACGCTGGCACATCGGCTTATGGTGAAAATTTGCCCATTGCCGCCGACGATTTTGAAGGCGTGAAAAAAGCCGTTATCGACAATAAAATAGATATGGTAGTTGTAGGTCCTGAAGACCCACTTGTAAAAGGAATTGTAGATTTCTTTCGTGCGGATAGTGCATTGAAAAATATTCCCGTTATCGGTGCTTCGAAAAATGGTGCACAACTTGAAGGAAGCAAGGACTTCTCTAAACAATTTATGATGCGCCACAATATACCAACAGCAGCATACAAAAGTTTTACAAACGCCACCCTCAACGATGGTTTGGCATTCCTAAAAACGCTTAAAGCACCATACGTACTAAAGGCTGACGGATTGGCTGCTGGCAAAGGCGTTTTGATTATAGACAACTTGCCCGAAGCTGAAGCAGAACTGAAAAATATGCTCGACGGAAAATTTGGTGCAGCAAGTAGCACTGTAGTTATTGAGGAATTTCTTTCGGGTATTGAATGTTCCGTTTTCGTAATTACAGATGGTAAAAACTATAAAATTTTGCCCGAAGCAAAAGATTACAAACGCATTGGCGAAGGCGACACTGGTTTGAACACTGGTGGTATGGGCGCAGTTTCTCCCGTTCCGTTTGTTACCAAAGATTTTATGAACAAAATCGAAACTCGCATCATCAAACCAACTATCGAAGGTCTTATTGAAGACAAAATCGATTACAAAGGTTTCTTATTTTTCGGTTTGATAAATGTGGGCGGCGAACCTTACGTGATAGAATACAATGCGCGTATGGGCGACCCTGAAACAGAAGTTGTGATGCTTCGCATCAAATCAGACTTAGTTGACTTGTTTGAAGGTGTAGCCAACGGAAACCTCAACGAAAAAAGCATTGAAATTGACACACGTGCTGCCGTTACAGTAATGCTCGTTTCGGGCGGATACCCAGGAAGTTACGAAAAAGGCATCGAAATATTTGGAACAGAAGATGTAAAAAATAGCATTGTTTTCCACGCTGGGACAACCATTAAAAACGGTAAACTTGTTACAAATGGTGGTCGTGTGATAGCAGTAAGTTCATACGGAAAAGACAAAGAAGAAGCACTTGCACAGTCGTTTGAAAATGCCAAACGCATAAAATTCGACAAAATGTATTTCCGTTCTGATATTGGAAAAGACCTAAAGTGAAAAGCACAAAATGGAGAAATACTTTATAAAAAAACTGATTGCACCAAACCAATATTCCATAATTGGAATGTTGGCATTGGCAGTCATTTTGTTTTTCTCCGCTTTCCTTCAGCGACGTGTCGTGATGTCGGGAACCGACACGTTTTTCTCCATAAAACTGGCAGAATATTTGTCGCAAAAATCGCCTGTATTGATTGCCAGCATCTACACTGCTATCGTTTTGCTCATTGCGTTTTTCATTATGAAAATAAATGAAGAACATCGCTTTATTCGCGAACGGACTGTTGTGCCATCATTTATTTTTTTATTCCTTATCACATTTTCGGAATACGACATTAAACTGAATGCTGGATTGATAGGCAGTTTTTTTCTGCTTCTTGCACTGGATAGTTTTTTCAAACTTTATAGGGAATGCAATGCCCAAAAAACAATTTTCGACACATTTTTCATTCTCTCATTGGGAAGTTTTTTCCACATTCATCTGCTTTTCTTGAGTGCGATTTTCTTGCTCGGAATAACTTTTGCAGGATATTTTCACATTCGTAATCTCTTTGCTGCCATCATTGGTTTTGTTACACCTATTTTGCTTGCAGTTCCACTCATCTCGATATACGGTTTCGATGAATTTTGGAATTGCACAAAAGATGCTATGTCAATGAGTTACAATATAATGCAGAAATGGGAGTTTTCGAGAATTTTCTATTCCGTTTTCTTTTTTATTTCGCTTGTCATTTCGGCAGTTTTCTTTTTTATGAACAACTTACGAGATGACATAAAAGCAAGACGAATGCAAAATTTCATCTTTTTCTTGACGCTCTGCATTTGTCTATTGGGATTGTATCAAATGAAAAACTTTTTCACGTACTACCCTCTTTTTCTGCTTTGCATAAGTTTGATTACAGGATATTATTTCACGCTTTCGCGCTCGAAATACATACGGTATATGCTCATCGTTTTCTTGCTTATTCCCATCGTATTCACGATATATTCTTGTTGGAGCATATAAATTGCAGTTATCCTGCCCAACCTTCGCGGTCAAGATTACGGTAGTTGATAGCTTCGGCTATATGGGCTGAAGAAATATTTTCTGCACCTTCGAGGTCGGCAATGGTACGACTGACTTTCAAAATTCTGTCGTATGCACGTGCCGAAAGATTGAGTTTATTCATCGCCATTTTCAGCAATTCTGTTCCTTCCTTATCGAGTACACAATATTTTGCCATTAGGCGCGACGTCATTTGTGCATTGCAGTGAATTCCAGGAATATCTTTGAATCTTTCCGACTGAATTTCACGTGCTTTTATCACTCGCTCACGAATGGTGGCACTCGATTCGGATTTCTGAACTTCAGACAATTTATTGAACGATAAAGGCAAAATTTCAATATGCAAATCTATTCTATCCAATAGCGGACCGCTAATTCTACCTAAATACTTTTGCACAACGCCTGGCGAACACACGCATTTCTTTTCGGGATGATTATAATACCCACACGGACAAGGATTCATTGAAGCCACCAACATAAAACTTGCGGGATACTCCAACGAAAATTTTGCACGCGAAATGCTGATTTTTCTATCTTCAAGCGGTTGTCGCATCACTTCCAATACTTCGCGCTTAAATTCGGGCAACTCATCGAGAAAAAGCACGCCATTATGCGCCAACGAAATCTCACCTGGTTGGGGGAAAGAACCTCCACCTACCAATGCTACATTCGAAATAGTATGGTGCGGCGCACGAAATGGTCGTTGCGAAATGAGCGACACATCTTTCTCTATTTTTCCTGCTACGGAATGAATTTTAGTTGTTTCCAATGCTTCGTGCAACGTGAGTGGCGGCAAAATTGTAGGAATACGTTTTGCCATCATTGATTTTCCCGCACCAGGAGGACCAATCATAATGATATTATGTCCGCCAGCAGCGGCAACTTCCAACGCACGTTTCACATTTTCCTGACCTTTTACTTCATCAAAATCAATATCGAAATGATTGATATTTTGATAAAAAACTTTTCGTGTATCGACCTCTGTTTTCTCAAGTTCTATCTCGCCGTTGAAAAACTGAAGCACTTCTTTTATATTTTCGGCACCATAAACGTCAAGATTATTTACCACAGCCGCCTCGTTAGCATTTTGTTTTGGAAGCACAATTCCCTCAAAACCTTGTTCACGCGCCTTTATCGCCATTGGCAAAATTCCTTTCACAGGTTGCAATGTTCCATCGAGCGAGAGTTCGCCCATCAACAAGAATTTCGGCAATCGTTCGCCATTTATCACTTCGGCGGCAGCCATTATGCTTACTGCAATAGGCAAATCGTAGGCAGAGCCCTCTTTCTTGATATCGGCTGGTGCCATATTCACCACTATTTGCCGACCAGGGAAACGATAACCATTATACTCCAAAGCCGACACAATGCGTTCGTGACTTTCTTTCACTGCGTTGTCGGGCAATCCGACCATAACGAAACGAATACCTTGCGAAATATTAACTTCTATTGTAATAATTGTGGCAGAAATGCCTTGTACTGCTGCGCCAAATGTCTTTACTAACATTAGTTCTTATTTTTCGCAAAGTTACTCATTTTCTTAAAATCACAAACAAACAATAGTATTACATTTTTTTCTTACCTTTGTGTGATTTGTAAACTTTCATAAATATGTACGAAGAATTGATAAATGCCGCTTTTCGCGAAGATATCGGCGACGGCGACCACTCTACACTGGCTTGTATTCCTGCCGATGCAATGGGAAAATCACGTCTAATAGTTAAAGAAAATGGAATTTTGGCAGGTGTTGATGTAGCCAAAGAAGTTTTCCACACTTTCGACCCCGAAATGAAAATGGAAATTTTCATCAACGACGGAACTCCCGTAAAAGTTGGCGACATCGCTTTTGTAGTAACGGGCAAAGTGCAATCTATACTGCAAACCGAACGTTTGGTACTGAACATTATGCAACGAATGAGTGGTATTGCCACTATCACAAACAAATACGTAAAGCAAATTGAAGGACTTCATACCCGTCTGCTCGACACTCGAAAAACCACTCCAGGACTTCGTTTGCTCGAAAAAGCAGCCGTAAAAATTGGCGGAGGCGTAAATCATCGTATCGGACTTTACGATATGATAATGTTGAAAGACAACCACGTTGATTTTGCAGGTGGCATAGAAAAAGCCATTCAAAAAACACACGACTACTTGAAAAAAACAGGCAAAAACCTAAAAATTGAAATTGAAGTCCGCAATCTTGATGAACTGCAAGAAGTGCTTCGTATTGGTGGAGTTGACAGAATTATGCTCGATAATTTTGACATTCCTACTACAAAAAAAGCGGTTGAAATCATCGGCGGACGCGTAGAGACTGAATCGTCTGGTGGCATCACTTTCGATACACTTCGCAGTTATGCCGAATGTGGCGTAGATTTCATTTCAGTCGGCGCACTTACGCATTCTGTCAAGAGTTTAGATATGAGTCTTAAAGCAATGTTCTAAACCTAAATTTATGTGGTATAAAAAGATTATCGTTGCACTTATCGGGTGTTTCTTATTTCTCGCACCAACTTCAGCCATTTATTGGCCAGAAAACTATGGTGGTGTAATGTTGCAAGGATTTTATTGGGAATCGTACACCGAAACTTCTTGGACAGAACTCACTAACCAATCTGACGACATTGCCACCTATTTCGATTTGATATGGGTGCCAAATAGTGGACGATGCACGAATGCCACATCAGCCATCGACAAAAAGAACACCAACAATATGGGCTATATGCCACTATATTGGTGGAATCACAATAGTGCTTTCGGAACTGAAACTCAACTGACAAATATGATTAACACTTTCAAGCAAAAAGGCGTTGGCATAATTGCAGATGTAGTTATCAATCACCGAAACGGAAGAACTTGTTGGACCGATTTTCCTACGGAAACCGACAAGCAAGGCACACAATGGACTTGGGACGTTGATGTAATTTGCAACGATGACGAAGTGAACACCGACCCTAAAGCTGCAGGCGAGAAAAAAGCAACAGGCAACAAAGATACGGGTGATAAAGTTGCTTATTGTCGCGACCTTGACCACATCAACACGCAATTGCAAAACGGCATTAAAGCCTATACTCGCGATTTGCTAAATTACTATGGTTATGCAGGTTTTAGATATGATATGACGAGTGGTTACGACCCCATTTATACCAAAATGTACAACGAGGCAACACAACCCGAATTTTCTGTTGGCGAATATTGGAAAAGCAATTCCATAAATCCAAAAGGAATTATTGCGTGGATAGACAGCACGAAAAAGACATCTGCCGCTTTCGACTTTGCCACAAAATTTCAAATAAATTACGCTTTCAATAGCACTCGATTCGATGCTTTTGTAACAACTCAAGATGATGTTACCATACCAAATGGTGTAAAAGGTCGTCCAGAATACAGCAGATACGCCGTAACATTTGTCGAAAACCACGACACATACAAAGACGCCAACAAAATGAATGGCGACGTAGTTGCAGCCAACGCCTACATCTTAACACACCCAGGAACGCCGTGCGTGTTTTGGGTACACTGGAAAAACTATCACGACCAAATAGCAAGACTTATTCAAATACGCAAAACTGTAGGCATCACCAACCAAAGCACCGCCACAGTGATAGAATGCGACAAGAATCACTATGCTGCAAAAATAACTGGCAATAATGGCAACTTGATAATTTGCGTTGGCGACTGCAGCACATTCACTCCCGAAGGTTTTTCTGCTAATGATATAGTAGCGTCAAACGAGAAATACAAAATTTGGACAAAGTCAAAAATTCCTCCATTGGCACTTTCTAATGTTGAAGAGGCTACATTTACCGTTTACTCACAAGGAAAAGAAATTCTTATTGACAATCCAAACCAAGTGAATATTTGCATTTACGACATCAACGGAAAGGAATTGTGCAATTCAAGTGAAAGCAACATAAAATTTACGACAAACACTATTGGAACGTATCTGATTAAGTCGGCAGAAAAGACAACAAAAATCATTGTCAAATAAGACACTTCCAACACTAAAAACTTTTCATTATACTGAAAACTTTTTACGATTTTAGCAAAAGTTTTCAGTAGGAGTCAATCGTCTAAATCCGTAATACAACAAGAAAGGAGTTTGATTTTTCAGTCAAACTCCTTTCTTCAACTATACGTGAAATGTTGATTATCTCATCTCTTTGTATTTGTTAATCAAACCATTGGTTGAAGAATCGTGGCTTGCCACTTTTTCGTTTCCTTTCAATTCTGGAAGAATAACATTTGCCAATTGTTTGCCAAGTTGAACGCCCCATTGGTCGAAACTGAAAATGTTCCAAATAATACCTTGAGTGAAGATTTTGTGTTCGTACATAGCAATCAAAGAACCCAATGTTCTTGGAGTCAATTTCTTGAACAAGATAGAGTTTGTAGGAATGTTTCCTTTGAATACCATATATGGCAAAAGCATTGCAATGTCTTCGTCAGACTTGCCTTGTGCTTTTAGTTCTGCAGTAACTTGTTCGGCAGTTTTTCCCATCATCATTGCTTCTGGCTGAGCAAAGAAGTTAGCCAACAATTTTGGATGGTGGTCGCCTATTGGGTTTTGCGAAATAGCAGGGGCCATAAAGTCGCAAGGAATCATTTTTGTACCTTGGTGAATCAACTGATAGAAAGCGTGTTGTCCGTTAGTACCAGGTTCGCCCCAAAGAATTGGACCAGTTTGGTATGAAACTTCTTTTCCATTGCGGTCAACGTATTTACCATTGCTTTCCATATTTCCTTGTTGGAAATAAGCAGAAAAACGGTGCATATATTGGTCGTAAGGGAGAATTGCTTCTGTTTCGGCACCATAGAAATTGTTGTACCAAATACCAATCAAAGCCAAGATAACAGGAATGTTCTTGTCAAAAGCAGCACTACTGAAGTGGTTATCCATTGCGTGTGCACCTTCCAACAATTCTTGGTAGTTTTCAAAACCTATTGAACAAGCGATAGAAAGACCAATTGCACTCCACAAAGAGTAACGTCCGCCTACCCAATCCCAAAATTCGAACATATTGTTTGTATCAATACCAAAAGCAGCAACGGCTTTAGCATTTGTACTCAATGCAACGAAGTGTTTTGCAACTGCTTTTTCGTCTTTTGCAACGTTCAAAAACCATTCTTTTGCAGTATTGGCATTTGTCATTGTTTCGAGCGTAGTAAATGTTTTAGAAGCAACAATGAACAATGTTGTTTCAGGATTTACTTTCTTCAATGTTTCTGCCATATGCGTACCATCAATGTTCGATACAAAATGGTTGGTGATGTTTGGTTTTTTGTATGGTTTAAGGGCTTCGGTAACCATCAAAGGACCAAGGTCAGAACCACCAATACCAATGTTTACGATATCTGTAATTGCTTTGCCTGTGTAACCTTTCCACTCACCAGAAATGATTTTGTTCGAGAAATCTTTCATTTGTGCAAGAACGCGATTTACATCTGGCATTACATCTTTGCCATCAGAAAGAATTGGTTTGTTGCTACGATTACGAAGTGCAATATGAAGCACCGAGCGTTTCTCTGTTTTGTTGATTTTTTTGCCAGTAAATTCTGCTTCGATAGCGGATTTCAGACCACACTCTTCAGCCAATTTTACCAAAAGTGACATTACTTTTTCATCAACAATATTCTTTGAGAAATCAACGAAAATATCTTCGAACTGCAAAGAATATTTTTCGGCACGTTTTGCGTCGGTAGCAAACAACGCCTTCATTTGTGTTCCCTTGAATGTGGCAAAGTATTTTTCCAATTCTTTCCACGCATTTGTTTGGGTTGGATTAATTGTAGGTAACATACGTTTATTATGTTTAGTGTTTTATGTTTAATATTTATGCACTCTTCTATCTCAAATTTTCGGTCAGAAGTGTAATTTCAATCGCTGGTGCAATTCTTCCGTAAAGAATATTGTAAACTGCATCGAGAATTGGCATATTAACGTGATATTTCGCATCGTTAATTTCTTTCATACATTTGGTAGCATAATAACCTTCGGCTATCATTTCCATTTCGGTTTGGGCAATTTTTACCGAATAACCTTTACCGAGCATTGTTCCAAACATACGGTTACGACTGAATTTAGAATACGAAGTAACGAGCAAATCGCCCATATAAACAGACTCTTTAATGTTTCGCACGTGGGCTTCGTTTACTGTATTGATGAAGCGTTCCATTTCTTGCATTGCATTTGATACAAGCACTGCTTGGAAGTTATCTCCATATTTCAAACCGTGGCAAATACCTGCTGCAATGGCGTACACGTTTTTCAAAACTGACGAATACTCAATGCCCACAACGTCTTCGGTTACGGTTGTCTTTATGGTATTGCTTTGAATCCACTGAGCAAAAACACGTGCTTTTTCGCGACTTGCACACGAAATAGTCAAATACGAAAGTCTGTCCATCGCCACTTCTTCGGCGTGACAAGGACCAGCAATGACCATCATATTTTCTTCTGGCACATTGTATTTTTCGTGAAAAAATGTTGACATAATCATATTATCTTCTGGCACAATACCTTTGATGGCAGAGATAATAACTTTTTGTTCCAAATTGCTACGCAACTTTCTTAAATGTTGCTTCAAATAAGGCGAAGGCGTAGCAAAAATCAATGTATCAGAATTTCTAATTACCTGATTGAGTTTGGTTGAGAAATTGATGCGATTTACATCAAAATGAGTTGTCGATAAATAAGCGGGATTATGTCCTAATCTTTTGAAATCGTCAATCCTATCTTGTCGGCGCATATACCAATTGATAGAATCGGTTTTTGCCAAAACTATCTTGGCAATGGCTGTTGCCCAACTTCCGCCGCCTATAATTCCAATTTTTCCTGGAAATTCCATATTATTCTTTATTTGAGTTAGCAACCCAACCAGCAACTTCTTCTGGTTTTGGATTTTGTAAACCTAATTTCATTTTTTTGTTTAATCCACAAATATCTTGGTGCAATTTGTTAGGATTCAAAGATTTAAGACTTTCAATCGTCATAAATCCTGCTTTTTGAAGCACAGCAATCCAATCTTGTGGCACACCAATTTCTAAATATTTGTCATCACTATCTTTTTTAGCCACTTTTTCTGGACGCATTTGCGGGAAGAACAACACTTCTTGTATGGTCGATTGCCCAGTCATAAGCATCACAAGGCGGTCTATACCAATGCCGATACCCGATGTAGGAGGCATACCATATTGCAACGCGCGCAAGAAATCTTGATCGATTATCATTGCCTCATCGTCGCCCTTGTCAGCCAAGCGCATTTGTTCTTTGAAGCGTTCTTCTTGGTCAATCGGGTCGTTCAATTCAGAATAGGCATTAGCCAATTCTTTTCCATTCACCATCAATTCAAAACGTTCTGTAAGTCCTGGTTTCGAGCGGTGCATTTTGGTAAGTGGCGACATTTCTACAGGATAGTCGGTAATGAATGTCGGTTGTATGTATGTGCCTTCGCAGAAAGCACCGAAAATTTCGTCAATCAATTTGCCTTTGCCCATTGTGTCGTCAATGTCCTCCATTTTGAGTTCTTCGCAAATGGCACGAATTTCATCTTCGTTTTTACCCGTAAGGTCGTAACCCGTTTTCTCTTTTATTGCTTCCAAAATTGGCAGACGGCGATATGGTGCTTTGAAACTGATAGTTTTTCCATCAATCACGCTTTCGCTTGTGCCATTGGTAGCAATGCAAATACGTTCGAGCAACTTTTCGGTAAAACTCATCATCCAATTGTAATCTTTGTACTGAACATAAAGTTCCATACAAGTAAATTCTGGATTATGATTGCGGTCCATACCTTCGTTACGGAAATTTTTTCCAATTTCGTACACACCTTCAAAACCACCTACAATCAAGCGTTTCAAATACAACTCGGTAGCGATGCGCAAATACAAATCAACATCGAGCGAATTGTGGTGTGTAATGAAAGGACGAGCACTTGCACCACCCGGGATAGATTGCAAAATAGGCGTTTCTACTTCGGTATAACCTGCTTCATCGAGTGCCGAACGCAATGTTTTGATTACTGTGGCACGTTTAAGGAATGTATTTTTAATGCCATCGTTCACTATCAAATCGACGTAACGCTGACGATAGCGCAATTCTGGGTCGTCGAAGGCATCGTAAGCAACGCCATCTTTGTATTTAACTATAGGAAGTGGTTTGAGGGATTTTGAAAGCACCGTAAGTTCTTTTGCGTGAACGCTTATCTCGCCCATTTGGGTGCGAAATACAAAACCTTTGATGCCAATGATATCACCGATATCTAAAAGTTTCTTGAATACGGTGTTGTACATTTCTGGTTGCGCCTCGGTAGAAATATCGTCGCGCGAAACATAAACTTGTATTCTTCCTTTTGAGTCTTGAATTTCGATAAATGACGCCTTGCCCATTATTCGGCGGCTCATCATACGTCCGGCTATTGTTACTTGACGTTGTTCTGTTTCTGAAAATTCGTTTTTAATGTCAGCAGAAAATGCGTTTACTTCGTATTCTTTTGCTGGATAAGGTTCAATTCCCATTGCACGAAGTTCGTCGAGACTTTTTCGGCGAAGCATTTCTTGTTCACTTAATTCTGCCATATTTTTCTATATAATTTTTACAATTTGCAAAAATACAATTTTTATCTGACAAAACGTGTTTGTATTTCGCAAATTTGCACTTCGTTCGTTTTGGAATTATCACAAAAATGCCTACAAAAAAGGACTTTGATGGTATATTTTGTGATTATTTTGAAGTGGAGTTGTTTTTCTCCAACACTTTTTTCAGTGCCGTAGCCAATTGGTCGGGACAAGAAGTAGGTTTGTAGCCACAACGAATGCCTTGCAATTTGGCAATTACTTGCTCCACAGGCATACCTTCTACAAGTTTTGAAATGCCTTGCAAATTGCCATTGCAACCTCCGTAGTAAAGTACATTTTTCAGTATTCCGTCTTCTATCTCGAAGTCGATTTGCTGACTGCAAGTTCCTTGTGTTTTATAACGATATTTCATAATTTTTCTATTTCCTCCAATGCAATTTTTACTTTTTCCTCCATTGGGAGCATTGCGTCTATCCAATGAATTTTGGTGCCACGTTTTTCCATTCCCCTAAACCACGTCATTTGGCGTTTGGCAAACTGATGAATAGCAATTTCGAGTTGCTCAAACATTTCGTCGTAGGTGAGGTTGCCAAGCACATAATTTGTCAAATATTTGTATTCCAAACCATAATAAATAAGGTCTTCGGGGGCAATGCCTTTGTCGAGCAACGCACGCACCTCGTCAACCATACCTTGTTTAAGGCGTTCTTTCAAGCGCAATGTTATGCGTCGCCTACGTTCTTCGCGGTCGATATCAAGTCCGAGAATTATTTTTTTTTCGGGATTTATGGAAAAATCAGGATTCTCGATGGTGTTTTTCGATTGATAATCAGCAATTTCTATAGCACGAATAGCACGCTTCTTGGTTTCTACATCGGTAGTGTTGTGCAACGGACCATACGAAGCGAGAACATCAGTCAATTCCGCTAAAGTTTTTTGTTCCAACTCAGCACGAAGCGACTTATTTTCTGGCACATTTTGAATGTTATAATCCTTCAACACCGCCTCAAGATAAAGTCCAGTTCCACCACAAAGAATGAGGTTTTCTTTTTCTGTAGAACGTTCGTTGAAAACTCGACAAAAATCGCGTTTATACTCAAAAAGATTGTATTTGTATCCTGCCTCGGCAATGTCTATTAAATGATACGGAATTTTTTTGCCATTTATTTGATATTCAGACAAATCCTTGCCAGTACCCAAGTCCATACCACGATACACCTGACGAGAGTCGGCACTGATAATTTCAGCATCGAGACTATCAGCCAAAGCCACGGCAAAAGACGTCTTGCCACAAGCCGTTGGACCAAGTATGGTAATAAGGTTCGACATCAACCGAGCCAGCGTTATGCTTCTTCTTGAACCAATTCAGTTTCGGCAGTATTGTCGGACTGAAGGCAGCCACAACCGTGAGATGTTTGACACGAAACGAACAAAACAACACTTGCAGCAACAGTCAATAATATTTTCATTTTGTTTTATATTTTTCTTCCAAAGATAACTGCTTTTTTTGGAAAAAATTATACTTTTGTCGCAATCAACTAAAAAAATATCAATTTATGAAATTATTAAATGAATTCAAAGAGTTCGCCATGCGCGGAAACGTCGTTGACATGGCAGTCGGTGTGATTATTGGTGGTGCTTTCGGCAAAATCGTTTCATCATTTGTAGCAGATGTTATTATGCCTCCTATCGGTTTGTTGGTTGGTGGTGTAAACTTCACCGATTTGAAATTCGAAATGAAAGCCGCTGCACCTGCAGTGCTTGATGAAGCAGGAAACGTAGTAAAAGAAGCAACTGAAGCAGTTACTCTTAATTATGGTAACTTCTTGCAAGTTACTTTCGACTTCCTTATCATCGCTTTCTGTATTTTTATGTTCATCAAATTCCTTTCTAACTTCAAGAAGAAAGAAGAAGAGAAACCTGCAGAACCAGCAGCAGAACCAGAACCAACAAAAGAAGAACTTTTGCTTACAGAAATTCGCGACTTGTTGAAAAATAAGTAAGAAGCGAGATTCGAGAAACAAGATTCGAGAATCAAGTGATAAAAAAGTAAAAATCGGGAACCAAAAGTTCTCGATTTTCTTTTTGTGCGTTCTTTTTGGACTATTAAAATTGTCAATCAACTGACAATTTTTACGTAAATTTTGTCAATGAACTGACAATTTTAATACTTTAACTATACGAAATTCAAGTAATTATTCTTGTTAATCACTTCATAAACAGCGGATTGGTAATTATCTGCAAACGCTTTGGGACATTGAGGAGATTTTTCGCCTTTCTTAATTTCAAACGCTAACATATTTTGCGATTCTACCTCGATTAAATCAATTTCTTGTTGGTCGTAGGTTCGCCAAAAGTAGAAGTCTTTGCCGAGCAGGTTGTTGTGATTTTGCTTAACTCTTTCGCCTATAATATAATTCTCCCAAAGTGCACCGCCATCTTGTCGCAAACTCAATGGAGAAAAATTATTGATTATCGCATTTCTTATGCCGTTATCGTAAAAATACCATTTGCCTGCCTTTGAAATTTCCTTTCGCAAATTTCTTGCAAACCCACCTAACCTATACACCACAAACACTTTACTAAGCAAATCGAGATATTTCTCGACAGTATTTTTGCTTATGCCAAGTTGTTTCCCCAACTCGTCGTATGCGACCTCCTCGCCCATTTGAAATGCTATCAAGCGAAGCAAATCTCTCATTTTTTGTGAATTTTTCAGACCATCTATCATCAGAATATCTTTTAGCAAATAGGCATTCACTATTTCGCGTAAATAATTGGCTCGCTGCGCATCATTATCCATTTTCACCACATCGGGATATGCACCATAAAGCAAACGCATTTCAAGGTTTTGACGTGTTTGCAAAAGTGTTTCGTTCTTTCGTAATTCGCTTTGTGCAAAAGGAGTGAGCAAAAACATTGACGACCTACCGACCAGCGGCTCGCCCACCACATTTTTCAAATCGAACGAAGACGACCCACTTGCTATTACACGCACTCCTGGAACTTCATCGACAATGAGTTTCAGTTTTGCACCAATATTTGGGATATTTTGCGCCTCGTCTATTGCCAACAAATCAATATTCTCCAACAAACGACGATAGTTGGCTATGCTTTGCTCTTGCAAAAGCATTTGAGAATCGTAATCTTCTCCATTTAGCAACATTGTTTTGCCAGAAAAAGAGTTTATAATTTGTTGCATAAGAACGGTTTTACCCACACGCCTCGCCCCAAAAATAAGCACCGCTTTGTTGGGTAACAGACTATCCTTTACTTTTTGATATATTGCACGATTTATGTTCTCCATAGCCGTTATTTTTTGCAAATATATAAAAATTGTCAATCAACTGACAATTTTTACGTAAATTTTGTCAATTAACTGACGATTTTTACGAATACGAGAACCAAGGTAACAATGAAATTCACGTAAAACGCAGTAGAGACGCCATAATATAACGTATTTTACTTATAATCAATAAATTATAAATGTTTTTTATGTGATAAAAACGTAGAGACGCCATATTATGACGTCTCTACTGATAATCAATGTATTACGATTTTTATTTCACCAATACCGAAACGGCATTATTGCCGATTTTTACGATGTAAACGCCTGCGTTTGGTACGGCGAATGTTTGTTTTTGTAATGGCGATTGATTATTTGCCATTACACGACCTAACGCATCGGTTATGGTAATTTCATTATTTGCCCCTTCTACAACTATTGTTTTGCCTTCGGCATAAACACTAATGCCTGCTGATAGCAAATCTTGCAAACCTTCTTCATCTTTTATCTCTTGCAAATTGAAGAACTCGCCCCAGAAAATATCATCCTTGTAACTTTGCAAACTTGCCGCTAGCACAAAGAAAAAGGGAAGAAAATCAGTTCAATTAGGAATGAGGAGTGAGGAGCGAGAAATTTATGTAAAAAGTATAAAAAAATAGACTTTTACTTGCATAATTCAGAAAAAGGTTGTTTTTTTGTTTGAAAAATCTAATATAATATACTTTTATGGAAATTTTGGCACAAATAAAAGCGCGCAGAATTTTTTTGGGACTAAAGCAAGAAGACTTGGCCGAAATGGCAGACATCAGCCTTGCCACAGTGAAAGATATAGATCGTGGAGTGGGTAATCCTTCGCTCAAAACATTGGAAAAAATAACCAACGTTTTAGGTTTGGTATTCGTCTTACAAGTTCGTCAATAATGTTATAAATGAGACAATTATCCGTATTGCATAAGCACAAAAAAACGATGAGTGAAATGTCATTAAACAACGAAATACGGGAACTTTTTGCGGAGCAAACGCAAAATTGGGCTTTGGCTAAGAAGAATATCAGCGATTTGCAACTTGTTGAGCAGAAAATATTTACATTTTCAGAGAATACAAAAACAGTCGTTCAGCACAATCCAGCACGCATTGTGTCGTCGGCAGCAAAAGTTGATACGAAAAGCATTGCCGAACGTCCTTGTTTTCTTTGTGCCAAAAACCGTCCTGCCGAGCAAAAAGCAATTGATTACAATGGGAAATACGACATTTCGGTGAATCCGTTTCCTATTATGCCATATCATACCACCATTATTGGCAAAACGCACACTGCACAAAGCATTTTGCCCTACATAAACGATATGTTTGCCATAGCAAAAGATATGGACGATTTTGTGATTTTGTACAATGGTCCGCAATGTGGCGCTTCTGCTCCAGACCACCTTCATTTTCAGGGAATAGAGAAAGGGCATTTGCCACTTGAGGCAGAACTCGTCGCTCAAAAGAAAACGGCAAAACAACAAACTTTGGCAAACGGACAAACTGTGTTTCATCTGCAAAATTATTTGCGTTCGTGCGTTGTAATGCAAGGTACAGACGACACGAAATTGGCAGAATCTTTTCGATTGCTCTACAACGAGTGGAAAGGCGTGGGCACAACTACCGAACCACGAATGAATATTTTTTGTTGGCACGAAAACGGCGAATGGACTTTTTGCATTTTTCCTCGTCAATGTCATCGCCCCGTGGAATATTTTTACGCAGAAAATGGTTTTATGACGAGTCCTGGCGCCATTGATATGGCAGGCGTGCTTATCTTGCCAAGAAAAGAGGATTTTGAACGAATTGATGCACCGACCATAGCACACATTTTCAAACAAATGTCGCAAGACGCATCGGAGCCGAAAGTGTCGGTAGGCATTATGAACGCCAAAGAGATATTTTTTTGCCTTAACGGAAAATTTCGCACACACGAAGGAGAAATTTTTTGTGGCGAACAAAAAGCGATATTTGACAACGGAAAAATATTTTTTAATGGTACAACACGCAACGAAATATATTTCTTTCCTTTGGAAGATGGTACAAGTTTCGACTTGAAAGACGTTACCATTGGCATCAATTTTCATTGGGAAAGAAAAGAGAATCAACGATTTACAGGAAATCTGAGACTATTACCCGAAAACGATGGAATTTCTGCCATCAACATTTTGCCCGTAGATGATTACTTAAAATGCGTCATTTCGAGCGAGATGAGCGCCTCTGCCGACGAGGAATTGCTAAAAGCGCACGCCGTAATTTCACGCAGTTGGCTTTTGGCAAATATGCGAAACCCACAAGCAGAATCGGCACAAACGGAATTTGCATCTCGCGAGAAAATAATAAAATGGTACGAACGCAATGCCCACAAACATTTTGATGTGTGTGCCGATGACCATTGCCAACGCTACCAAGGCATAACCAAAGCCAACACCGCTGCGGCAGTTGTTGCCATAGAAAAAACACACGGCGAAGTACTGATGAGCGAGGGCAAAATATGCGATGCACGTTTTTCAAAATCGTGTGGCGGAGCATCCGAGACTTTTGAAAACTGTTGGGCAGAAACTTCACTGCCCTACTTGCAAAAAGTGAACGACACCAAAGAAAGCGTGCAAGACGTTGACCTCAGCGACGAAGCAAACGCAAGAAAATGGATACTTGATTCGCCAAAGGCATTTTGCAACACCAACGACAAAAAAATACTTGCCAAAGTACTGAACAACTTCGACCAAGAAACTACCGATTTCTATCGTTGGAAAGTGGTTTACACCAAACAAGAACTATCGAAACTCATTGCCGAAAAATCTGGCATCGACTTTGGCGAAATCATTGATTTAATTCCACAAAAACGAGGCGTCTCGGGCAGAATTACTGAATTGAAAATAGTGGGAGAAAAACGCACTTTGATTGTTGGAAAAGAACTTGAAATTAGAAAATGGCTCTCGCCTTCGCACCTTTACAGTTCGGCATTCGTAGTAGAAAAAAGTGGCGAAAAATTTACACTTTTCGGTGCAGGTTGGGGACACGGCGTAGGACTTTGTCAAATAGGCGCAGCCGTGATGAGCGAACAAGGATACAAATACGACGAAATACTACTGCATTATTACAAAAATGCCAATCTGAAAAAGATTTACTGATACAGTATAAATCCAGCAAGTCCCGATAAGAAAATCAGCAAGATAGGACTTAATTTGAAACGAGCAGAACAAACAAACACAACTGCAAAAATGGCGATACTGATGAAAAAGTGCCTTGTGTCGTTTTTGTAAGAGCCAAAATTATCAACAGTCATCAACATTAGCGAAGCAGCCAAAATCAGACCTATCACCGCAGGACGCAGAACACAAAAAACATCTTCGGCACTTTGAGTCTTGCTATACCGCCAAAAGAAACGACTGACGGCTATCATCAATACAAACGAAGGCAACACTACTGCCGACGTTGCAATGAAACTTCCCAATATGCAGAATAAAGACGGAAAGCCCAATTGCTCCAACGAAGAAAAACCTACATAAGTTGCAGTATTTATGCCTATTGCGCCCGGCAATACTTGACTCACTGCAACAATATCTGTAAACTCCGCAGACGAGAGCCAAGCGTTCTTATTTACTACCTCGTCTTGTATCATTGAAATCATAGCGTAGCCGCCACCGAATCCGAACAATCCGATTTTGAAAAATACGTAAAATAATTTCAAGAAGACCATAGGAGCGTTTAGTGTTTAATCGTTAATGTTGATTTGGTGATTCGATTATTTGATTATTGAGTTATTGGTTCGTTTTAAAAGTGATTTTTCCGTAAAGGTAACCGCCAACTGCCGCAATGATAATAATATAAATTGGTGAAACACCACAAAGCCAAATGAGCAATGCCGAAACGACGGGAATCCAAGCATTTGTCCAACCAACTTTTGCATTACGTGCCATTTTGAAAACTGGCGTAGCAATCAGTGCTACTACGGCAGGACGAATCCCCATAAATATACGTTCGACAACTGGATATTCCCTAAAATGACTGAAAAATATTGCCAATGACAGCACAATGATAAACGACGGCAATACACACCCAAGCATCGCGCACAAAGCACCTCTTTTTTTCTCGAGTTTGTAACCTATAAAAATGGAAATATTGATAGCAAAAATTCCTGGCAACGATTGTGCAATGGCTATCATATCAAGAAAATCTTCACGCTTCAACCACTTGTGTTTTTCAATGATTTCCGCCTCGATAAATGGTATCATTGCATACCCACCACCGATGGTGAACAACCCTATTTTGAAGAACGTGGAAAAAAGGTCCCAATAGAGTTTTTTCAATTGTGTATTACTACTGATTTCCAAGTCGTTCGTATGTTTCTTGTAAAAGTTTCTCGTCATCGCTTATGAGCAAAAGCACATCGCCATCAGACAATTCAGTGTTGCCCCTCGGCACAAAATAATGTTCACCGCGTTTAACCATTACCACCAAAGTATTTTCTGGCAACGGAATATCCATCATTTTGTTACCACCTTTCAAATTATTCTCAGTAATGACAAATTCTGTCATTGCAGACTTAATATCTTCCGAAAATTCCACATCAAACTCTTGCAACTTCATTTTGTCGGTTTGTGGACGCGAAAGTCCGAACCACTCTGCCATAGAAGAGACTGTAGTTCCTTGTATGACGAGCGAAAGAATAGTAATGAAAAATACAATATTGAAAATCATTTTGGCGTGCGGAATGCCCTCGAGCCACGGATATGTAGCAAAAATGATAGGCACAGCACCACGCAGACCGACCCACGAAACGTAAGTCTTTGCCTTGAGCGACATTTTTCGGAATGGTGCCAACGAAATAAAAACCGCCAACGGACGACTGACAATAATCATAAAAATGCCCACGAGCAAACCTACACCCGCAACGGGAATCAACTCTTGAGGATTGACCAAAAGTCCCAAAGTCAAGAACATCACTATTTGGAACAGCCACGCAAGACCATCGAAAAACTTCGTAACACTGCGCTTATGCACAAACTTACTATTACCAATTACAAGTCCAGAAATATATACACTCAAATATCCGTTTCCCTGAATAAAATTAGTGAATGAGAACACAAAAAACATTCCCGCTATCATCAGCACAGAATAAAGAGAATCGTTCTCGAGATTGATGCGATTGAAAAACTTCAAAAACAACTTTCCGAGGAAATATCCTGCCGTAGCACCAATGCCAAATTGCGCAATAAATTTTACCAACATTGCCCAAATGCTTGTGCCAGGATTCGTCAGGAAAGAAATCATCGAAATGGTCATCAAATACGCCATCGGGTCGTTACTACCACTCTCGAACTCAAGCATCGGTCGCAATTGCTCGCGAAGGTCAAGACTTTTTGAGCGCAATATACCAAACACCGAAGCAGAATCTGTAGAAGCCATTACCGAAGCCAAAAGCAACGATTCCAAAAAAGTAAATGTAATGGAAGAAATTACACTTTGCGTAATCCAATAAATAAAAACTGCTGTAAAAACTGCTGTAAGGAGCACGCCTACGGTAGAGAGCAACACACCGTGTACCATAACGGGTTTTATCTCGTTGAACTTGGTGCTCATTCCACCCGAAAAAAGAATTAAATTCAACGCAATGACACCGATAAACTGCGCCACCAACGGATTGTTAAATTCGATACCAACGCCATCGGTTCCGGCTATCATTCCAACTACAAGGAACAGCAAAAGTGTAGGCACACCAAAGCGATAACCCGTTTTTTCGGCAAGAATACTGACGAAAAGCAATACCGATGCAATTAGCAAAAATAACTCGATGCTCATAACAAAATTATTGAGTAGGAAGAATTTTACGCAAATGTAACAAAAATAATGGAGATTTGAAAATTGGAATTTCATTTGAAGAATTAGAAAAAAAATGTAATTTTGTAAAATCAATAAAACATTCACATATATGTCGAACTCAGAAATAAAAGAAATTCTCGAATCGGAAGCACAAGCGATTTTGAATTTACCTATCACCGAAGACTTTTCTAAAGCATTAGATTTAATATACGAACAAGTACACAAAAAAGGCGGAAAACTTGTAACTAGCGGTATGGGAAAAGCAGGACAAATAGCGATGAACATTGCCACAACTTTCAGTTCGACGGGAACGCCTTCCATTTTTCTTCATCCGAGCGAGGCGCAACACGGCGACCTTGGCGTATTGCAAAAAGACGATGTAATGTTATTGATTTCAAACTCTGGAAAAACGCGTGAAATTGTAGAATTAACTTCGCTTGCACACGGGTTGAATCCTAACGTAAAATTTATTGTCATCACAGGAAACAAAGACAGCGAATTGGCAAAAGAAGCCACTGCTTGTCTTTATACAGGCAATCCAAAAGAAGTCTGCATACTTGGACTTACGCCAACCACCTCAACTACAATGATGACTGTAATAGGTGATATTTTGGTAGTAGGTATGATGAAAAAAATTGGTTATACCAACGAAGAATACGCTAAACGCCACCACGGAGGTTACCTTGGCGAGAAATCGCGTAAACAAGCAAAAGGATAAATTCTTTACTCCAATGCAAATTATAGGAATTGGCGAAACGATTATCGACATTATTTTCAAAAATAATTGTCCTATTTCTGCCAACCCAGGAGGTTCTACGTTCAACACTTTCATTTCGCTTGGGCGTATGGGACTTGATGCCACTTTCGTGAGCGAAGTAGGCAACGACCATTTCGGACAAATGGCGTGCGACTTTTTGCGTAGCAACAGACTTACCGACAAGTATATGCACCGCTATTCCGATGGGAAAACACCCATTGCCATTGCCTTTCTTGACAAGGAAAACAATGCCGAATATGCTTTCTACAAAGAGTCGCCCAAACAACTTCAAGAACTGACGTACCCCTTAATTGCAGAAAATGATATTTTTATTTTCGGTTCGTATTTTGCTTTGAATCCTTCTTTTCGCAATCGCGTAAAAACGCTTACCGAGAAAGCGAAAAATGCAAATGCCATAGTTTATTACGACCCAAATTTCCGTCCGTCGCACCTTGCAGAACTTCCCGAACTTCAAAAATCGTTGGAAGAAAATTTTGCATCGGCAGATGTGGTACGTGGAAGCGATGAAGATTTTTTCTACCTATTTAGAGAAAAAGACCTTGAGAAAATCTACAAAAAAGTGTCGTATTTTTGCAAAAATATGATTTGTACACGTGGCGCAAATGGTGTAGAAGTTTTTACGCCGAATTTCCACAAACACTACGACACTCCAAAAATTGAAGCAAAAAGCACAATCGGTGCTGGCGATAATTTCAATGCGGGATTTATTTATGGCTTGAAAAAGTATCAAATAACAAAAAAAGCATTACCTTTGTTGACCGAAAACGAATGGGACAAGTTAATTCGTTGTGCAACGGCATTTTCAACCGAAGTTTGTTGCAGTGTAGAGAATTACGTCTCGGTTGATTTCGCTAAAAATTTCAAATAATTGCCTCATTGTGTAATGGTAGCACAGCAGATTCTGGTTCTGTATGTCAGGGTTCGAGTCCTTGTGAGGCAACAAATTTTCATCGCAAACACTATACGATCAAGTGTTTGCGATTTTTTTCCCTTTTTTTACCACTCTACCTTCCTTGTCCAAATAATTTCAAAGATATTTTACCAAAAATCTAAATGTCTATTTTTTTACACTAGTGTCCACTAAAAATT